>DASWDL010000131.1:0-4864 GCA_036395315.1 Nitrososphaeraceae archaeon | reverse complement strand
TTTTTTGTGTTCCCTATACCTTCTTGAAATTTCTTTATCAAGTTCTTCATTTTTGATTACTTCACCTCTCCGTCCAGGCGTCTTCATTGCCTGTTGATTAACTTGCTTCCTTTCTTCATCTAATCCATATTGTCCCATCTGACTGTCGTATACTTGTTGTTTTTTACCACGCAAGCTTTGTGAATAGATTTCTCTAAATTCGGCTTCTTCTGCATCCGTTTTGTTTGATTCCAATTCCAAGTGCTGCAACTATAATACCACCACAAATTATAAGAACATTATAACATTGATTATATTATCCCGGAGTGATTTAGAGTGATTTGGGCTTGGTTTCGAAAATCCTCGGGCATAAGCAGCTAGTATTTACCCCTTAAACTTAACTACTCGAGACCCGTATATACTTCATGTATCCGCAGCTAGAATCCAATTTAAATGAAAAAAAGTCATTATTGACACTTCCCAATATTCAATACATAGTTCAGGGTTTAGATGTGTTTTTACAGAACAATTTGGATGGAGATAATAGGATTAAAGCTATTGAATTACGTGATGGATTACTATCGTACATTACCGGTTTTTTCAGTGACTATAGATAGTAATTTAAATTCCACTGTCTTGTTTTTTCGTAATTTCAATCGAAACTTTGTCACCAACTTTGGGGCCCGTTTCTTCGTATTCCCTCATACTTAACTTGATTGTTGGAGAATCGATGAGACCACCAGCACCACCAATCATTCCCGCCATATTTCCCATTGCTTTAGGCAAATTTTTCATCAAATCTTCTGGAGAACTAAATCCCATCACCTTGGGGCTAAAAGGATTTAGCTGTCTTGCTTCTCCAGACTTGTAATCGGTAGGGTCTGTAAATCCGATGTAAACATATGGACTGCCATCTTGCGCTGCTTCAATCTTTGAGACCATAAATTCTTTTTTCATTCACAATTAAATTTGATAGCATGTCTTTTTAATATATTCATAAGGTTTGGAGGTTAATCTGGATTAAAATGTGGGTCGGACTGACGAGGGCAATAAATCGGCATGAGACTTCCTGGAACTCTTTCCCTTTGAATGAGGACCTCATGGCTATTTCAGCTATTTGAGATACGTTGGATTCAATTCTGCAAACTCATATTAGTATCGTAGTACTTTGTATTTATGGGAAGTTTTGCATCTATGTGGCGAAACATTCGCAACCTCAGAGGAATTCGACAACCAGATGAAATCGGCTCATAAATAGCTATGGCTGGATGCGAAAATGTGTTGTACAATGGACCTGGCCACTTATAGAAGAATTCTATTTGCAACCGCAGGCTAAAAATATTGAATACAAGTCTACCTACTGGGAGTAATGCTCTAGATTATATATGGCAACAGGGTATATTACCTTAGAATGGAACAAAATAGTTATCCTATGAGGGAATGGCATGTTAAACATATGGAAAATACTCTTATTAAATTTGTGACAGGTCTATCTGAAGATGCATCACGTTGGGAAAAAAGAATGAATAACAAGTATGGCAGAATTGGTAGAGTGTGTAAAAGAATTGAATACGACATTAAGCACGGTGTTACGAATAGTCAAGTTTGTTCATTTTTGCAGCTTCTAGGAACTGGGTCATCTTTCTCTGAAGTTAGAACTCGTAGTGGCTCTATAGAAAGATTGAGCGAAATACAGGCATATTTCAAGGAGACAGATTCAGAGTCCGAATATCCCCGATATGCTGATATGCGGACCCAGAGGAATCTTAAACTCCTGGTCGACACACAGAGATTGACTTAGAGCTGTCATGTCAAAAAAGACGAATCCTGCATGTAGGATAATAGTCTATCGGTTATTTCTGGGTAACATGTGGAAATGCAGCAACTCAGATTGGCACTTTTTAAGATTGAAGGCGCCAGCATTGTCGAAAGATATTGTGACAGCTGCGCCAAGTCAGTAAACAAGTACTAGGCTATTCACTGCCTGTTAGTTTTCTTCTCGTTGATTCTCTAACGCGTGAGATACAAGTTCAATAGCTTCTTCTTCTGTTACAAGTGTTGTTATTATCTTATCCTTGCACCGAGCTAAAGAATGTTGTTCCGATATGAGATAAATCGAATTTTGGTTGTAATATTGGGCAAATATTCACTTTTTAGACAGACACTGTTACTAAGTATCATTAACATATTAAATTATGATACTGAAACTAGCTAAATCCTAATATATTATGAGGTAACATTTAGGAGCCTGGCCATGACATGGCTCAAACAACGTATAGCTGTGATTGATGATGAACAAGATTTGGTGCAGCTTTTCGCAGAGGCTATTAAAGCTCATGGGTATGACGCAAGGGGGTTTAACGATCCGCTGGCGGCAGTCGAACATCTATATTTACACCATTCAGACTATTCTTTAGTGCTAACCGATGTTAGGATGGCAGGTATTGATGGCTTTAAATTAGCTCAACTAGTCCATCAAATGAACACAAAAATCAAGATCATTTGTATGTCGGCTTTTGAAATGTATGATAAGGAGCTCAGGGAGACTCAGATGGATGAATTTGTGAAAAAGCCTATCCATATTACCCAGCTAATAAACGTAATAAGAAAGCACTTGGTACCCGAAAAAATTGTGTCGTAGCTTAATTATTTGTTCTTAGTGCACTCGCTGCAACAATTTTTAAATACTATATTATAAGGTAGGATCCGAGCCCAGACGTGACACGATTGGTACTTGTAGACGACGATGAGGACAATCTCAATTTATTTACCACTGTTCTTGAAAACTATCAGTTCACGGTCAAACCTTATTCGGATCCGGTCGCTGCCTTATTGGAATTCAAACCAAACTACTATGATCTATTAATTTTAGATTATCGTATGCCAGTACTTAATGGGGTGGAACTTTATAAAAAAATGAAAGAAATAGACGGTTCGATAAAGGTTATGATAATTACCGCAAGTCATGAGCAATTACACATGGATAACCATGAAGATTTGCAAGAGCGATTGGAATTTAAGATCATTAGAAAGCCTGTGACTATTACAAATTTAATACAAGGAATCAACTCATTGCTAGATATAAAAGTACAATCTGCTATGGTGAATTCTTCAATCTAACGATTACAATCCTCCCTTCATTCCCATTCATTTTCCTTTCAATGTCCTTTCATTCCCACGCATGATGGCTTTTCCCATTGTGTAAAACTACTAAATGAACTTCCATTAGAGGCACTTCTGAGTTGACCAGACTTGATAATTTTCCTTATGCCCTTCAGTTCGTACTTGAACCCGATTAATTGTAACAAGGTTGGTCAACAACCACCAGCAGGATTTTCGAATAGGCCCCCAGACGACTATGATAGGTAAAATTCAACCTCATTCGTTATGATCTTTACACAATACAGGTCATTACACAGTACACTCGGATCTGTCCTAGATCAGATCATTGTTGTATCTGGAGGTAACGCATTCATCGCAGTAATAGTCAAATTGTTTGATCTTCTGTATCATACCTACATTATGAATCTATAGAAATGTGAACTATAGATCTCCTAAAGAGAATCAGTCGAATGGCAATGCATTAATAACTGATTTGAGCAAATATAAAATTAAATGATGCAACAAAAGGCTCCGCCTGAAATTATTGAAAGCGTGATTCGACTCTATATTGATGCCAAAACAAATGAGGAAATTCAAGAATCAGTGGGGTTGTCCGAAGACAAGTTAGATGATATACTCATTGACCTTGCCTTTCCGGAGAATCAGGACGACCCACTCGCCTTTCATTTGGCTGTAAGACTCGGTAAAGATGGCATGGATGTGAAAGATCAGCTACATCTGCTAGAAGCAAAAAGAATCCTTGTAGATCAGGGTGCCAGGCCACAGACTGTCCTTCCATTTATATCGCAGCTTCTTGAACTATGTGGGAAGACCGGTATTGCCCCAACTGATCTCGTCAACTCATTTTCTGGTTATCATAAATATACTCAAACTCAAACAGGTCATGGGTCTTTTGATGATCTAGAGCGTTATTCAAAAAAAGCTCATATTGGCTTGATCCACTTGATTGAATCTAGAGTAGCTCTTCGCAAAGAGCAGCAAGAGCTGCTGAAAGGTAACTTCTATTCCACCTATGAGAGACTCAAACAGGGCTAAAAATGCGAAAATATCGACGAATCTGGCACAAAGACAAAGATGAGGTACTCCGCCTATATCGGACTGGACATTCAATGCCTTCAGTCTCACATTTGACTGGTATTTCCCTAGGTAACGTCCACAAGATCCTACACGCAATTAATTCTGATGACAGGGTTTTCCGTTGCCATAATCTAGTTGTACATTTGAGGTCAGAATACGGGATAAATCCCAAAGAATATGCTGATTTATTGAGAATTAGTAAAATCTTAGCTAGATATGAAATTCCACCTTGGGAAATACTTTCGCAAGTACATGAGCTCATAAAATCATGTTTTGAAAAAGATATCGATCTCCTAATGTTTATGGCTTCTTTAAGAGGCTATAGCCAGTTTATCCAAAGTATTCATCACGACTCCCCTGAAGACCTTAAGCGAAAGCTTGCATCAGAAGTAAAGGATTGGGAGACTGCGCGTGATGCTATAGATAATGAGCTTAGAAAATGCGGAGAGCTAAGCCACGATAACGATTATTTAAGAAGCCAGATTTCAAATAATAAAAAACCTGGTGAAAGTTTAATTATAAAAGCCGAATCTAAACCTGAATTGACTCAAGTCAAAAAAGATACTTCGGAGACGTCGATCGACCGGACAATGCTACGTGAATTATTTGAGTACTGCAAAGATTGGCCTGAAGGCCCTGAAACGAAATATATGTTCCCCAGCGAGAAGGAAAACGATTTCATATT
>DASWDL010000130.1:0-2345 GCA_036395315.1 Nitrososphaeraceae archaeon | reverse complement strand
AGATAGCATTCATAGCAATTGGCACCGCAGCGGCTGTTATTCTAACGTTTGCTTTTATAATTCCCGTTTACAACGGCTACATTACTGCAAGAGAATTAACGAAATTGGTTAAAGGAGAAATCACCGAATTTCAGTACTGTTCGTATCGCGGAAAGGCTGCCGTAGACGACCCTTTTTGTAAAGACTTTAAACTTAGATACGGCCCACTTAACATAACGGGAGCCGTCAAGTCTATTTCTAGATTATTCAATCACTTAGAAAAACCGTGAATGTATGGCAATTTCTTATTCAGAGCTTTTCTTTTCTTTTTCTTTGATTTAACCATTTTACTACTTTCCAGGGTAATTTCTTTGGTTTCAAATTATCTTAAATAATAGAGACCGGGGGCCGAGATTTAAAACGGATATCTCAATAGTTTATAATGGCAGAAAGTGGCTATCTGGGGGGTAATTGAGAGATATAATTGCTATGCTAGAGCAGGCTTGGGAACGAAAAACCAGCAACGGATATTTCGACCTACTCTAGCTTAGCAGTTCTTGGTTTGTCAGTATCTATAGGATGGCTTGGTTGCTAATTAAAGTTAGTTAAGAGTTGTAATAGCAAGGTTTCATGAGAAGACACGATTTACAAAGGTCAGTGTATTACATTTCAAGTGTTACATTCTATTTTCGGCTATAACAAAAAGCTCTGTTAAGGAGAAGGAGAGGAGATGGAAATCTGCTATTTTCGAAACTTTTTACTACCTGTTCCATCATCTCTATCAGAACCGCGATGAAGCAGCGTAAAAAAATTAGTCAAGGAGGCAAGGAACCTATTAAGAAAATAAAAACAGAAATATCCCAATACTACACTATGGTCCAACAGTATGGATAAGACCTGTCTTATCTGTAAGAATATCTTTGATATAGAAGATTTAGTGAAGGACGCAAAGGTAAATAATGTCGTATAATTCTGTGATGTCTGCTTGAACACGTGTTATACCGTATGAAAGCTTGAATGACAATCAGATGGCTATGTCCGGCGAGAGTCTTCTTCAACTTCTTTTGGTTCCAAGCGATAAGAGTTACTTGATGTTGTGTTTGTTTTAATATTCTTAGACTAATCGATATTTGTCCAGTCTGTCATAAGGACAGATTGACTATTAGCTTTGCTCGTAAATTGCCATTAAGGTGATGTTCCTTTCCATAATATCAGAACTTTTAGATTGGTATCCTTTCTAAGCTGCTTTGTGATTGAATCTAGCGACAATAGCTTCAATATTCAATGTTGGTTTGCTAAATAATTCGCGAGATTGACAAACGTAGAAGAACTCCAGGTCATTTACCAGTGATGATAAATAATATCAAGACGCCAACTTTACCCAAATCTTAAAGAGATGTTATGTCTAAACTTGATATGTAAATGAAAAAACAGTTTATCGTTTCAAAGATTGAAGCAACACAGGACGGTAGCCCTTATGTTTACATCGGATTTACTGACCCAGCTGACAACAAGTCAGGAGAAGCAAAGCAGCTAAATCCTTTTAGCCCCAAGACGATGGGATTTAGTTCTCCAGAAGATTTAATGAAAAATTTGCCTAAGGCAATGGGAAATATAGCTGGAATGATGGGTGGTGCTGGCGGTCTCATCGATTCTCCAACAATCAAGTTAAGTATGAGAGAGTATGAAGAAATGGGCCTAAAAGTTGGTGACAAAGTCTCGATAGAAATTACGAAAAAACAAGACAGTGGAATTTAAATTACTATCTATAGTCACTGAAAAAACCGGTAATGTACGATAGTAATCCATCGCGTAATTCAATAGCTTTAATCCTATTATCTCCATCCAAATTGTTCTGTAAAAACACATCTAAACCCTGAACTATGTATTGAATATTGGGAAGTGTTAACAAAGACTTTTTTTCATTTAAATTGGATTCTAGCTGCGGATACATGAAGTATAAACGGGTCTCGAGTAGTTAAGTTTAAGGGGTAAATACTAGCTGCTTATGCCAGAGGATTTTCGAAACCAAGCCTAAATCACTCTAAATCACCCCGGGTAATATAATCAAGATACTAAATGTTAGAATGTTCTTATAATTTGTGGTGGTATTATAGTTGCAGCACTTGGAATTGGAATCAAACAAAACGGATGCAGAAGAAGCCGAATTCAGAGAAATCTATTCACAAAGCTTGCGTGGTAAAAAACAACAAGTATACGATAGCCAGATGGGACAATATGGATTAGATGAAGAAAGGAAGCAAGTTAATCAACAGGCAATGAAGACGCCTGGACGGAGAGGTGAAGTAATCAAAAATGAAGAACTTGATAAAGAAATTTCAAGAAGGTATAGGGAACACAAAAAA
>DASWDL010000129.1:0-7833 GCA_036395315.1 Nitrososphaeraceae archaeon | reverse complement strand
AGTATTAGTGCGGCAAGTAGCCGCATTATCAAAAATTAGAAGATTAGAAACTAGACGAGAAGTAGCGACCAACTCTGTTGCTAAGCTGATGTCAGTAATAATGTTCGAGCGGAGATATTTTCCACTATTGACTCAAGTCGTGGTAGGAGGGATTGATCCTAATCCTCGGATCTATACATTAGATCCTCTTGGATCCCTTTTACCAGACGATTATGCTGCAGTAGGTACTGGAGCGGAGATGGCTCTAGGAGTACTCGACGCAGAATACAAAAAAGACATGACTCGAACCGCCGCTAAAAATATTGCGGTCAAGTCTATAATGTCTTCAATCCAACGTGACTCTGCCAGTGGCGATGGGATAGATTTACTAGTCATTTCGAAGAAGGGTATTGAAGAAGAAAGCATCAAATTGTAAAGACTGTATCATAGTATTTTTCTTCTAGCAACCTGCAGCATTTTATGTGATTTTAACCGAAGAAATGTTATTTTCTTAACCCCTTCTTTAGATTCCAAAAAATATCTCCGACAAAGTGGAGATTTGTAATTACAGGTCCCTTGCCAATGGCCTTCATCTTTTCGCTGTCTAAGCGCGAGATTCCTACGGCAAGTTTTTTTTCATGCATCTGATCTTTTATCACTAAAATTTCCGACTCTGCAAATTTTTCGAAATGAGTAATACCAGGCCTCATTACATTTGCACCATTACAGATAAATCCTACCGCTCCCATGTCAACAACTACAAACGGAAAAGTGCTAAGGATGACATCTTCAGTTAGATGTGGTATGACAAAAGCATCCTTTCTTTCGATCATAGTGAGCTCTTCCCCAACCAAAAGTCGTCCATGTTTTTCGGCATCGACCGCCTTCAAATTTTTTATATTCCAACGATTGTGCGGAGGCCAATTGCTGTTGATTTGATCACCGATATGACGCACCTCCCTTTTTGATAACGAATACATTTTCAAGTGATAGGATTCTCTGACCAACCCGGTTATTATTGATCCGGTCCCATATACGCTAGACAATATCAGGACATGGAGGATCCTAGTTCAACAATGACATAGGTGCAGTCTCTTTATGCGTTCAACACCGTTGATCTCCTTGATAATAGTTTCTGTCCGAGGGGATACGAGGCGTGTCCACTTAATATCATGGACAATTCTCCTTCGAATCTCGGAACCAGAAAGTACTGTCCGTTTGATCATAGGGGGATTGACGACTTTCACTCCAGTCTCCTTAAAAAGGAGACTGGTGAACTGATCGTTTGCAAACACCACCTCAAATGTTGGAACCAAAATTTTGATGTGACTCGTCCATAGTGAATGGACGTTTATATCTGATATTGGAACAATTAGTATTCGACGTTGATCTAATTTTGGGTCAGCATTTAAGGTTTCCTTAATCATAAGAATCCTTTCGCCCCCGGTAAAGGGATTTTTTGCTTCAAAACTGGCCTGAGAACTTCCAACTCCTATTATGAGATCGTTAACCTCCTGCAGAGCGAAATCAATGCATGCTTTGTGTCCCAAATGGAAAGGCTGGAACCTGCCGATAAACAGCCCCCTGGACAATATCAATAGATGTCACGTTAAGAAGAATTTAAACTATTATTACCTACCTAAAAGTTTTAAAAATTTTTGAGTGAATGCCATTGAATGACGATTACGGGGTACGAATTCTTCACTTGACAAAATCCCTATCTAAAAATATTGAGCGCAGTTCAGCAAGGCTTTATATTATCTTGCACTCAACATAGCTTTATGCCTTTCTTGGAGATCCATGATCTTCGTGCTAATATTGATGGTAAGGAGATTTTAAATGCTCTTAATATAAGTGTAGATAGAGGAGAGGTTCATGCTATAATGGGTCCGAATGGTTCAGGCAAGAGTACACTAGCCAATGTAATAATGGGTCATCCAAAATATACGGTGAGCTCTGGCACCGTGTTAGTATCTGGCCAAAATATTCTAGATTTAAGTACCGATGAACGTGCAAGAAAAGGGATTTTTCTTGGTTTTCAATATCCTACTGAAATTTCAGGAGTTGGATATAGTCACTTCTTAAGAAACGCGTATAATATACTGAATAAGAGCCTGGGTTCACAACAGAACGATAGAGAGGTGTTCTTAACCGTTAGAGAATTTCATGAATATCTGAAAAAAAACCTCGACAACGTAGGATTGGACCCAGCATTTTTAGGAAGGTACCTTAATGAGGGTTTTTCAGGCGGAGAAAAGAAAAGATCAGAAGTAATGCAAATGTTAGTTTTAAAACCCTTAATCGCCATATTGGATGAGCCTGATTCTGGATTGGATATAGATGCAATCAAAGCTGTAGCCGGGGCAATAAATCGATTAATTGATGCGGGCTCGGGTGTAATCGTCATAACTCACTATGCAAGAATCTTGCGATATTTATCAAAGCTTGATTATGTTCACGTTATGGCGAAAGGAAAAATAATAAAATCTGGAGGCAAGGAACTGGCAGAAGAACTTGAGGAAAAAGGGTACGCTTGGCTTGGTTTGGAAGATTCAGATCAGATCAAGTCCTAGACAAGTTAACTGACCTGGCTTTCCTGTTGTAAATGATTACTGCATACAACCTTCAAGTGTAGACTCTTTTAGATCCAGGTAGGTCCGATTTTCATTTCAATAATAGTTTGGATTTTATCTTAATAACATAAGGCCGGGAAAGTAAAGGAGCCATAATGGTAGTGATGAACCCGATGACAACAGCTATAGAAAATAGCTTCAGATCTATTATTCCCGAGCTAAAACCTATTGAAGCAATTACTAATTCTACCATTCCCCTGCCATTCATTAAATAACCTATAGTTATACTCTCATCTTTTGAAAATCTCAATATTCTCGAACCGACGTAACCGGCGCTCACTTTGGAAAATACAGCCACGCCTACGAGTAAAACGAAAAGCGGTAGAGATGTAGATATTAATTCAATTTGGATATTTATTCCTATAATTGCAAAAAAAATGGGAGCAAAGAAACCAAAAGTAATGGCAGATATAATCCCGTATACTCTTTCAAAATTCTGTTTTCTAATAATTTCTTTGTAAACTATTAGTCCTGAAAAGAATGTTCCTATAATAAAATGAAGACCTATTACACTCTGCGCGATTAAAGATACTACTATAGTAGAGATCAGTAGAATCCCAAACGCCGCTTCTTTTGTCTGCAGTTTTTGGAAGAATGGTGCAACCCGAGTGGGAAGCCAATGACTACTTTTTCTAAATACGAGATCTACAACAAATATTCCTCCTATGAATGCCCCGATTTTGATAAGAGAATCAAATATTTTGTTTATGTCTATCACCCCCATAGCCCCAGGCTGGTTCAATTGGAAAATGACTGAAAGCACAATAAGAGAAAGTATATCGTTTATTACAGCAGCAGTGATTACCGTAGTCCCAAGCTTGGTCTTTAGTATTCCAAATTCCATTAGTACTATAGCACTCACTGGAACAGCGGTGATAGAAAGTAACAAGCCCATAAACAGAGATTGAATAGTCGATAATCCCAAAATAAGCGAGACGCCATAGCCACTTACCAATGGGATGGAAAAGGCTATAACAGATAGGATACATGCTGGTAGTCCTGCTTTCCTTATCTCTCTCGGATCCATCTCAAGGCCGGCGAGGAACATTAAGAAGAAGACTGCAAGGTCAGACAGAACCGTAAGGCTTTCATCAGGTCTAACTAGCGATAGGATTGAAGGACCTATTATTATTCCGGCCAATAGCTCACCTACTAGGGAAGGAAGCCCGACTCGTTGAAAAATCTCTCCAAGCAACCGTGCGGCAACCAGAATTATAACCACATTTACGAAGAGTTGCTCGGTAGCCATGACTTGAATTGATACTTTTATTGAATTTATCCGTTTTGAAATAATAATCTGCAAAGTAACCACGGAATTATCTTGACAATATTTCGTTACCAATTATCAATACTAAAAGAATCTCAGGTACCTGCAGCAGTTATGAATTTTTATTTTATTACGAAGATTTAACACGGCGTTCAGCTATTATCAGACAAAAAGGTTGAGAATAAATATCTGGCGAAGTTCTTAAAATTAATCGACGTTTCAATGCATAGTTATAATCATTCCGTTGACATTTTGATCAACAGTTAATGGTGTGTAATCAATAACATTGGTATTAATCAATTAAACCAAACTAAGATTAATTTTCACGCCAAACCGCTTTTGTCTTTGCTAAAATTAAAAAACCTATCAAATATATGATCAAAACACCGAATCCCAAAGTTAAGGACCATTCCTTGGGAGTCTCTAACCCGATAATGGACTGTAAGATAAGCGAAGCGTGTGTCGTGGGTATAAAATATGAAACATATTGTAGTGGTTGGGGCAACTTATTTAAGCTATAAAAAACAGGTGGCAGAATAGCAAGAAGTACGTTTACGAATGATATGATTTGGGTAGCATTCCGCATGTGTAACATGTGAGAAGATAGAAAGAAGCCCATCGATGACATGGATGCCCAAGTTAAAAGGATAATCCCGATAAGCAAAGGCAAAAAGAACGTTGGTGTAACAAATACGGCTACCATTCCGGACAACACCAGCAGGGCAGGTAACCCGAATAGAAGCTGAGAAAGAGCTAAACCTAGCATATAAGTAAGTGAAGATATTGGTGAAGATACAAACATGTCTTGAATTTTGTACTCCGTTTTATAGAATGAAATATCTTGTCCTAGTGAGAGACCGTAGCCAACGAGCGCCATTACTAGACTACCTACTAATGCCAACTGCACATATTGGCCGTTACTTACTACAAATAAAACAAATAACAATGAAAAAGGACTTATGGCAGAAAAAACTAGCGAGAGCGGATTCCTCTGCAGCCATAGAATCCCAGTCATGTAAGCAATAATCATCATCTGCTTTACCGTAGTAATAATTGTTGCAGACATGCTCAAGTCCGCACGAACTGTAAATGTATTTCCCTGGGATGAGAAGAAGTACACATTCCTGGCCACAGACACTTACCATTTATCCTAGGTGCATTCATTGAGAATTTTTTACGATGACTCGCTCTAAGCAAAAATGAATGAAGATACATCATGTATGATTTCCCACATCTATTCATATGTAACTTCAAATGAAGAGAATTCTCCTCTGTATTGTTCTTTTATAACTTTAACATGTGCAACGATTGCACCATCAGGACCTTTGGAGGACCAAGAAATCAGATTCTCCACGTCCATTTCATTTCCTTCTAAGATAGCTTCGACTGTACCTCCGCTCAGATTACGTACCCATCCGTTCACATTACATCTACTTGCAATTATTTTCATATTCTGTCTAAAATAAACTCCCTGTACTTTTCCTGAAATTAACAAATGCGCACGCAGTCGACTAGAGGAGTCCGACAGTTTATTTTGACGATTTGCAGAATCTGGGGCCATTTATGGAAGAATCATATTCAGCTATCTATGTATTTGCAAATGGAGCTCTTAAGATCTGTTCTGCACTTGAATTCATTTATGAGAATATCTAATGCAGTTTGTTTTGCACTAAGAATGACCTAATGACGGAGATTAAAGGTCTAGAAACTACATTTATTAGGGCATTAAAACAAGGTACTTTGGAAAGTATTTGCAAAAATTCGACGAATTAGATATGAAAATATTATCAGAATTGGCCAAGAACGCGAGTATTTCAGTGCCTCAATTAAGCAAGAAGTTAGGGGTAAATGCTTCAGTATTATACAGTAGAATAAAGCGACTTACAAAGAGAAGTTTAATTAGAAAATTCACTATTATAGTTAATGATAGCCTTCTTGGAATTAATGTAAAAGCTGTGGTAGGCATCAATAGGGACCCCAAGCTCAAGGAGGGCATTCATCTTGCCCTATTGAGGATGCCAGAGGTCAGAATTCTATCCGAGGTAACTGGCAGATTTGATATTATAGTTTCTGTTAATGCTCGAACTCTAGAAGAACTTCATAAGGTTGTCATTGAGCAGATTGGCAAAATTGAAGGTATTCAGAATACTGAAACGTTCGTTGAGATGCAAAGGACCGAAAAGGAACCAGTATTTTCAACTTGAATAATAGATTGACAGATAAGTAAATCATTTTTTATGCTTATAGGTAGTCGTCTATTTGCAAATCTTCAGACCGTTAAGTTCAAATATCATGCACTAGGATGAAGTTGTGATAATTTTTTGTCCATCATTCAAAGGAAAGTCATCGAGGTTATTCAGACGTTGAAGCTTGCAAAAAAGACCAGCAAGGATGATTATTTTACTCATCTGCGCTTAGTCCTTTTGGGAATTGGAGTAGTGGGCGGAATAGCCTTTGTCATTAAGCTAATAGCGGAATTTCTGACTTTTTCTGGAAACCGGTAAATCTTTTATGATGAAGTAGTTTAAGTGATCTAGTGATGATCTAATAACAGACAAGTCAAACAATATTAATTCTCCGAAAGTATTAGAATCTCATGAAAAACTTCAAACCGGATAATTTAAAGGTGTGTACATTAGGTTCACATTGTTCCCTTCAAGTATTGAAGGGTGCAAAAGATGAAGGACTTTCAACCTACCTAATCTGTGACAAAAGAAGATATAATGTTTATAGAAGGTTTTCTTTTATTGATTCCATCCTGATAGTTGATCGCTTTGAAAGGATTTTGGAAAAGTCATACCAGGACCGGATGAACGAATTGAATTGCATTCTTGTTCCTCACGGAACGTTGATATCTTCTCTGACTTCCGATCAAATTGAGAATATATCCGTTCCTATCTTTGGTAATCGCTTTATTCTAAGATGGGAAGCTAGTAGAGCTCTTAAAGAAAAGCTGATGTTAGATGCTAAGTTGACCATCCCAAAGGCCGTAAGGACAAAAAATGACATAGACGGGCTATGCATTGTCAAATTACATGGCGCCGCGGGAGGGCGGGGATATTTCTTGGCATGGAACAAAAAAAGTTTTGAGGAAGGATGCAGAAAACTTGTAAATTTAGGAACCATATCAAGTGAAAACGATGTTTACATACAGGAGTATGTTCAGGGAGTACCTGTATTCCTTCATTATTTTTACTCGCCTATTTCGGGTGAAGTCGAGTTTATGGGGGTAGACAGAAGATATGAATCTAACGTGGATGGCATTGGAAGGATTCCATCTAAGGAGCAACTGAATATTACTATTAATCCCACTTATAATGTGATTGGAAATATACCTTTAGTCTTAAGGGAATCTCTTCTTGAAGAAGTATATAATATGGGAGAAAAATTTGTGAAAGCAGCGCGAAATATGATTCCTCCCGGAATTCCTGGCCCATTCTGCCTGGAGGGTGTCTATACAAAGGATGGATCATTCATTACTTTCGAATTCTCAGCTAGAATAGTTGCTGGAACGAATTTGTACATGAAAGGCTCGCCCTATTCTGAAATGTTATTTGCAGGAGAAATGAGCATGGGAAGAAGAATCGCTTCAGAAATCAAAGTTTCTAGTTCCAGTAAACAGTTGGAGAAGATCTTGACATGATTCTAATTATCAATGGAAGTAAACAACAAAATACGAATTTGGTAGAAGTTGGACATCCATAGTGGAATTCATTGCGAGTACCCTGTACGTAAGTCGCTCGTGTGTATCGATTTAAAATAATTGTGTGGAGTAACCTTGCACTGTCATAATCGATCGTAGGAGGTTAATATCAAGGATCATACTTAAGTAACGAAAAATTATAGTTATTACGCTTCAAACATGCCGATATGAGATGATTGTTAAGTAAGCAACATGTCAATGTTAATATAATATAATGAAAAATGAAGGATAGCTTTGGGAACGATATCTAG
>DASWDL010000128.1:0-4767 GCA_036395315.1 Nitrososphaeraceae archaeon | reverse complement strand
AAAAAGTGTTAAATTACTAACGCAAGGTAATACATCTAAGCAAATACTGTCATGGAAAGAAGTCACTGACGACTCCAATGGTCGGCTCAACCTAAGCGACCAATAATTCGTTGCTTTGTGGACAATTATATGGTAAGGGTTCACATGAGATATTACGCTACGTTTTTGCTCGAGGTAATTGCGGCATTTAACGTACAAAATTTAATCTAGGAGACTATTCTCGGTCATTATAAAGTAAATATGCTTCTAACTTACAGTAAAGTGATTAAATACTACCTTAACGTATTAACAAGTACATGATAACTGCACTTGTTTTAATTAATTGTCATTTTCCATTTGACAAACAAATATTAGAAAAACTCAAAAGCTTTTCAGAGATAACAAATATCTATAGAACGCAAGGAGTCTATGATTTAATAGTAAAAATTACTTCATCTTCCGAAGAAGAGTTTAGAGAAGTCATGACTGAAATTAGTAGAGTGAATAAAGTAAATTCTACGGTCACTTTGACAATTGTTGAAAAGCAAAAGCTAATAGTCCAGGCGAACTAACTCGTAGATTAAATGATAACTAAGTTAATATCGGCTTTTCATAAAAATTCTGACACATTGCCAAAACACTACTTAATTATTTTTTAAACTATACACTTTGTACTAAGACCTGTTGTTTTTTCCTTGCCTCTCTTTCTCTTAGTTTAACTTTATATTTTAAATTTCTTGGTCGTGTCCTTAATCTGTAACCACAGCACGGACACCACAGTCCCTCCCACCTAATAAACATCTCACAAATTTGGCAACGCTTTTGCCCTGTGAGATAACGGCCAATTTTTGTTGGCTTTATTGCTTTATGCCTAATGCAAATCCCTTTACAAACCAAAATTAAAATACAACCAACCTATCAAGATTTTGTTACAACGAACTGCTATTAAAGGTTAAAGTAATTATTTTTTTATCAATTAATTATCATTTAGGTGCTGAGATAGAGTCGTTGAATAAATATAATTTTTACCGGACATTGAGATTGTAAGGATATCGTACCAACAACAATAAAACAGTCGAAAGGATAGAATCTTTTATGACTGATACCTAATCAAGGTACTACTACAGGCAAGGTCGTAATTAATTAGATATCAGAAACTTATGTCTAAGAAGTTGATTAAATATGAGAATCTGATGAAATTATCTCACATATTGGTATCAGTTGTGCATTAATTCCGATCCCTGATGATCGAGCGACACTCAGTTTATTACAACTAGTACAGTCTGCACTAATTCAGCAAAATGGCATAAGTGAAATTAGCCAAGGATAAGATTCTCTTGACCTTTTGACACTTAATAGCGTCTTGTACGACGTTCCGGCTTCTTCTGCCCAGGTGGTCGCCTCTTTTCAAACCTTTTCACGTAGTTATTCATATTACGGACTTTTGAAATGGGACTTGCCCTTGGTTTTCCCTCAATTTTTGGGGTTTGACCTCTAACTTTACCGGCCTTCGTTAACGAGCCATGTGTAGGCATACCAACTTCTTTATCTGGTCATAATATAACTATTGCGAATTCTTACGCTTATGACGACCGCAATTTCACAATTTCATCGGCCAATTTCGAGAATGGGTTGATGACCTTACCTTACTTTACCTTTTATTTTGAACTAGTGTTCAAATACTCATAGATGAGGCCTCTTCTTCCAACTGTTCTAACATAAGTGAAAATACCCCTTTAGTTGTGAGAGGCATAATATTCATAGTCTTCTCTATAATTTTTCGAAGGCAGAACCATTTTTGGCCGTCCTTCAGTTCAAAACTAATGCTGGTATTATCTTGATGTCTATTTGGCGTCAGAGTAAGGTCGGCCGCAGATATTTCGCATCTTGACAACGCCTCATTCCTAATGCTGTCACAAAATTCCTTCATTTCTTGCAGAGTCAATAGTTGATGTATTAAGTGAACTCATCGCCTGTGATAGTTTTAAAAGTCATCCCCTAAGTATAGCATTATCATGGTTAAATTCTAATACTGCGAGGAAAAAAACACTGAATATAAGTCTATCTATCAAGATAAAGGGTTATGTTATATAGTCTATAGTGTCATATTACTACGATTTGGAACAAAATAGTTTTCCTATGAGGGATTGGCATGTCAAACACATGGAACGGACTCTAGTAAAATTTGTAACAGGTTTATCAGATGACGCTTCAAATTGGGAACGGCGAATGAATAAGAAATATGGTAGACTCACTAGAGTATGCAAAAGAATAGAATATGATATAAAGCACGGTGTCACGAATAAGCAAGTTTATTCATTTTTACAATTAATAAGAACCGAACCATCATTTTCTGAGATCAGAACTCATGATGGTTCGATGGAAAGATTGAATGAGATACAAGGTTACTTCACGGAATCGCCGAGTTATAACCTAAACGACGGCATGTGGAATTATTCTGTTTCAAACCCTTAAATGAATATGGTTATTTTATCCAGTAACTATAATGTAACTGAATAATCGATACATGTCAGAGCTTAAGCAATATATAGGCATGAATGAGTCATGAATATAGGCATAACCCATCCCATACAAAAAATTACAGAAATCCAATATCGTTCTGCCCGTTCATTGCTGAGTACATTACTCTTTTTCTTCTTGTATGTTTAATGGTGTATGTAATGAGTTCATTTGGGTGTTACTAGTGTAAAGATTGGAAAATAATCTTCGAGACATGAACCGATATTGGATTATTATAATCGCAAGAAACATATGATTTCATAACAGATAATTAATAACCCACCTCCAGGGTTGAGTGTCTATATGTCATATACTAGTAATGCCAAAAAATTAGTCTGAACATGATGCTGATAATAGGTGTCCTAACATACTATCTAGATCAATGGTCGCAAGACAGCATACCTTGTCCGCCCCACCATATTAAACAAAAAGCTTACTATCTAGAATACAGGCGCCTGTCGGAAAAACCACATTATTTACGTCTCCATTTTTCTCATAATTTTCTTTTGGCGTCAATATTGGCTCTTTGGTTCTTCCAAGAATTTTATAAGGGTCCTTTAAATCCAGCAAAATGGCACCTGCACTGTAAACTTTCTCTATACTCACGCCATGATATATTACCAGCCAACCCTACCTAGTTTTAACAGGAGACACGCCAACTCCTACTTTGAGTGCTTCCCAGCTTTGCTCAGGTTTTGCCAAGAGCGAATGTCAAAAAAAATTGGTAACTGAATCACCTTCGCTAATCCATATACTTGGTCTTTCAGTATTGAATTGGGGTCCTATCCATTTACTTGGCCTGTGTAACAACCTATACTTTGGAGACCTACTATCCCCATTAAACTTTGGGAACAGGACAGCATCTTTGTTATCCGATCCAGGAATTGTTATTATACCAAGTCTTTCGTAATGATAGTAATCACCTGTTACCCCAAGAGCAGTAGAGGCCAAGGGCCCTCTTTTAACATAATTTGAGAGAACTACATAGGTTACATATGTTTGATCTTCGATAGTTGTTAAGCGTGGATCCTCTACACCAAATTTTTCATAATCTAATTCAGGAGATATTGCAATTTCTTTCCTTCTAGTAAATAAAATGCCGTCATTACTTTCAGCATACCCAATTCGGGATACGTAATCCTCGTATTCACCTATCGCTCTATAAAGCATGTGAATAGTCTTGCCATCGTTTAGAACCGAGCAATTGAAAACAGCACTTGATTCCCACCAGTTAGAATCGTCTGGGACTAAAATTGGATTTGCCTTTGCTCTTTCTAGCTGAAGCATAAATCTCGAATAATTACTACCAGTTTTTTATATGGTATAAATATTGTTTGTCAAAGCCCCAAGAATTATCTATAGAACGATATTTTTCCTTAGGAGAGTCGAATGGGGGGTCCCTATAATAGACTTGTAAAGATCGATGTGCTTGATGGCAACTTCTTTCCACGTCAGGAGCTTGCTAAATTTTGAAACTGCCTCTTTATATTTTGGATAATTAAGGTCAAGTCTGACGAGGTCTTTTGAGAATTCACTTGCATTTCGGTTTGTCGAAATACCCAGTCCTAACTCGGAAAATTCCTTGAAAAATTCGATATTACTTGAGATGAATGGAAGTGAATGCGCCAGACCGTCGTACATGACACCCGAACCAGAACTCACTTTATAGGGGAGTATAAGGGCATCAGCTGAATAGAAGAGGGCTGAGAGCTCTTTTTCAGCCAGAAAGCCTTTGTTGAGGTTGATTATGTCTCGATTTTCAAGCTGCGGTTTTGATTTTTCTATATTGTAATGGTTTCGCGAAGTGTTTATAACAATCTTCCACCCTTCAGGAAGCTTCATTTTTCTGATAATATCCCAGCCCTTAGTGGCAGTCATAAATCCTGTGGCAAGAGCAATTTTCGTATCTGCTGGGAGTGAAAACATAGACCTCGCATCGCTCTTGTCCATAGGTGGATTGACAGCAGGTTCCGCTCCATGATATATCAAATGTGAGCCAGGTATGAGTCTTGCCAGATACTTGGAAAATACAATTCCTGCTCTCTTTGGACCTATTTTAGTCCTATTAAGTAAACTAAATGATCTGTAATTGAGTAAATGTGTCCAGTAGTCGTAAGCTATTCGAAGACAGGTTTCGACGCTCCCTAGTTTCTTACTCCTCAAAGGAACGACTAACTTCAGCCACTGCTTAAAGGTGTAAGCGGAATGGAAAGTAGTGACAATAGGAACCTCGCACTCCTCGTAAAAGTGTTCTATGTTTGTGCCCGT
>DASWDL010000127.1:0-18822 GCA_036395315.1 Nitrososphaeraceae archaeon | reverse complement strand
AGATAACGAGCTCCAAAATTCTCTGGATGCTAGCTGTAGGAAATCTGATTTAGTCAACAACCTGAATATAGCCAAGGTAGGAGATGAATCAAAAATCTTCCGCCATGAACTTAAGTTACTCATCCAGTTATAGGAATACGGGCTGATTACCGGTACTGCGTTTGGCCCAATCTCTCTTCTGCCATCTACCCTTACTATCCAATGAGGATCTAGGAAAGGATATTCTGCATATTTAGGAACCGAGTAAATACTCCTTGTCGTCAGATCAGAATATTCCTGGGGGGCCTGCCAGTATTCACCCCTAAAATACAAGCTGTTAAACTCTTTTGCCAAGCCCATAGTGTGGGCAATATCCAAGGAATTTCCTCCTGCAGTATTTATGATATAATTTGCAGTGAATTCTTCTTTAGAACCTCGAACTTTAATAATGAGATGTTTGGTACTGGGAGAAAATTCCATGAATTTGCTGTCAGGTATCAAAGCGCATCCAGATTTTTCAGCATCATAAATTAGTTGCTTTGTTATTCGACCGTAATCGGTCGCAGCCTCTCTCCGGCAAATAATTGCTGCGTGACATTTAACATTAGGCTCAAGTCTAGATACTTCATCGCTTGATAGAAATTTTAATTGGTCTTCGGTTAATCCGTTCTTATATCCCCAGCTACGGTACCGATCAAGTACAGGTACGTCAATTTCAGATGTTGCGACCTCCAGTACATCATCCTCTTTGAACGGCAGAAGGTTTAGGTTGCAATACTCTTTTAACATTTCAAATCCTTTCAACGCCGTCCTAGCTGTTAACTTTCGTTTCTCGGGATCATATAGAAAAGGGGCGTGAACCCTCCCTGTATTTCTTCTACTTGCATGCATTCCAAATTTGTTTTCTTGCTCAACAATAGCTATACTCGCATCTGAGGATGATGCCAAGAAATACGCAATAGAGCTCCCTAATATTCCTCCCCCGATAACTGCTACGTCAAAGTGATTTTTCAATTAAACAAATACCAATTGCATGTTAAACTTAGAAAATGATAACTTTGATTAGTATTATTCATTTAGATGTCTTACCATTATGGAGATTGCGATTAAGATGAAAATCTATTGCCCAGTAAAAAGCGACAATAGAAGAAGCATTTAATATTTTTCCATCTGATAATAACTTCATGATTTCCCTTACTGTCAATATTGCGGGCTCTATCAATTCCATGGATCCCAATTTCTGATTCCCTTCATTTACTAGATCGTATGCAACAAATAAATTTCCTTGCTGTTCAAAACATTGTATAATCAGGAGTGTAAGTACCTATTTTGATGATCTTTGCACCATATCCGGTTTCCTCTTTCAACTCTATGAGGGCTGCTTCTTGCGGGTCCGCCAGTTTCAATATAGCCAGAGGGAACTTCAATTTGAATAGAATCGACAAGATGTCTATAGCTCGATAACCAAAATTTGGTCATTTGAAATGAAAGGTACTATCGTGGAATAATTCTTACGTTTTATTCTTGTGTAGACTTTTTTTCTCCCTCTGATGTTAATTATGTCTTCATAAAGCTGAATGAAATCGTTAGTGTATATATTTAATAGAATCTATTTTCCACCCTTCGGGAAGGTGTATTTCCTTATTCACAACGTATTCAATTCACATTACGGTAATATGAGCTCGACTGTCCTAGGGCGCTATTCTTCAAAAGGAGATTCGAATGTAAGCGTGGAATGTAATTTACATCGTTATCTTGTAATCTGTTAACTCATTCAATTCAAATCTAATTCAAATAAACTCTTTTAGCAAGAGATTGTCAGCTTTAACTCGACTTATTTTATCTTACAAATATTTACAGACTAACCAAAGAGGATTTTACTATACGCCAGCCAGTTTAGCCCTTCCATAAATCCAGGCATTTCGTAAGTCATCGAGTTCGTCGCTGTTATGCCGTCTTCTTTCAACGACGTATCCACTTTTAGAATGGTAAAAAATTACCATGTCATTTGGATAAAAAGAAAGCATATCATGATTGCCCGAATCAAAGGACATATGTCGTATGTGTATTTTCTCCCACAAGAAGAGGGCATCAATAGAACCCGTAAAATGAAATGTACTCCCACAAGGACACTCGGAATCTCTCCAGTTTCCCTTCATGTTCCTCAGCCAAGCCTTATTTTGGGGATCCATTCTTGCCAAAAATATCTACCCGGTCTGAACTATATGTATGTTTTTGTTTAGGTATATGTGGGGGATATTCATAAGAATTGTTCGCAAATGATCTTCACAATTATACAAGGAAGTAAATTGATTTCTTAAGAAATGTTCCGTTGGACAGAACTATGATGATCCCATCCAGCTGACATTCTATAATTGTGAATTTTGACTAAATCTTAAAAAGGCTTTATTTCAAAACCATGATATGAAGTATTTCAAGGATTCGATGACTGAGCCCGTTACTGACTAGCCTACTTCGGCACAGAGTAGCATAGATATGAACATATTAGATCGAGGGTTTGACATAGTTTGAAGGGAGGTTACAAGAACAGATTATTGTTTGACCTTCACCGGATGAAAAATTTGAGAAAAATTAGTTTTGTTACCTATTTAAAGCTCAAATTTATTTCGCCAAGAATGATTTGTTCATCCTCTTTTAAAGGCTTCTGAGAGGTCCGTGTGATCTTTTGTTTAGGGATTGGATATAACAATAGGGGTCCCTTTCTCCAAGTCTAAGCCGTTGCAACTTCCTTGCCACTATGTTTCAAAATAATTGCTAATGGCCAATCCTTTACTTGTGAACTTACTGTAGGCCTTACCTTTACGACATATCATACCCCTAGATACGACCTTATTGTAACAACTTACTCCGCATCTCATAGAATAATTTTACCTAAGTGATCTTCTTTGTCTTGCTCAGTATTTTAACAAGTATTGGTCGAAAGGCAAATCCGATAAAAAAGTATTTCAGAGCTAGTGACATATAGAATCTTACAAAATGGTTGACATGTATGTTCTTATGGTCTGTGATCTCTCACGTACAGAAGAAATTGCTTCAGAACTGCGAGCAATAGACAAAGTGCAAGAAGTTCATGTGCTCAATGGGGTCTACGACATAATCATAAAGATGTCTGCCCCATCACCCAAAGATCTGGAATTTGTTTATTCAAGAATTAGACATATCAACGGAGTCAAAACTACCTCAACGCTAGTTGGGTATACGACGCATACACATAATGACTGAACGAGGCTTTTTCCTTGAGGCTGCTTGGTTATATCTTTTGCTAAGTTCGTGACAGCTATTTTTGAAAAATATTCTATTTCCATTTAGATTAGACTAAGTGATTGTGGAATGGGATGGTCAGGAGAACCCAATTTGAAAGAATTACTTATTGCTATAACAAGATATAAGATCTATGGATATCCGTATTTAGTAACCATATCCATGTCGATAGGCATTGTTCATAATTTGAAAATATTTCGTAGCTTGCACTTTACCTTCTCCTGTTGCGTTATCATAGGCAACAGTCACAAGGTTAAAGTTAGGAGCACGATTGGGTACAAAACTCCAATCCCAATAAGCCATACCCCAAATTCCTATATTCTTGAGTTTCTCCACTATTATGTTTGCCTCAGCCTGACTAATGTCACTCCTGTTAACATCCACCTTCCAAATTTTTTTACCTTCTTCGTTAAAAGTAGCAATTCGCTTTACATTGTTCCATTCTCCGACATATAGTGGAACACCAGCAATTCTGCTGGCGTTCAAATAGAGTTGTAGCTTCTCTGCTTGATATCCAGCAGAGGGACTTCCATATAGGCTCATCTTGAATACTACATTTTCCTTATTTTGAGGAACCATTTTCGCCATATTTTGGCCATTGAGCTGTGTTACACTTTTTAGGTCTAGAGGAAGATTTACGCTGTATACTATAGTCTTGTTTGTTGCTTTCCTGAGTTGATCAGTCATGAAAGTATTGTATATTCCGATTTTTGACCATTGATCTTTGCTATGAATTTGGGGCTCACTTAGAATTTCGTAGCCTAGTGTACTAGGGTGCTTGTCAACTGTTTCCACCACTTTTTTCAGAAAATTTGCCTGAAGGGTCCACCCATCTGTCCCATTTGTGCTTTTAATCGATCTGTCCCACCATTTAGTCCACCATGCCTCTGCTGCGGAATATTTCGATGCTCCTCCGCCACCTTGTTTGTATAATATTGGATCATTGAATAGATAAATTGGAAAACCTGTCCCGCGCCCGATGTTTAACCAGGATGACGTATGAAATTGGTGATTGTCATAGATTACATTTATTCCATATTTATCTGCCGTACCAGCAACAACCTCTAATTCCTCTTTAAAGGCAATGGGATCCCTTTCGTATGATTCCCAGTAAAACCTGTATCGTACATGATCAATAATTTTTGCTTGCGATAAAGTTTTGAAGCTACTTTCATAATAATTATTAGGAAAGGGATTTTTGTAACCTTCTCTACCCTGAGGCATACTGGAATAATACCCTCGCATATTTACTCCAAAATGAGGGCGATCATTTTGGCTTCCCAGAGATTGGTTGGTGTTACTTTTGTCAGCAAATATGTCATTCTTAGGTGGTGGCAAGACAATTGGCAGGGCAGAGATGGAATTCAGTAAATAGTCCTTAACAATATTACAATTCATTACAAGAAAAATACATACAAGAATAAGGGTAAGAGTAAGAAGTTGGGTGGATTTTCTCTCTGTATGCATTCCTAATACAGTTTTGTTGGATGTTTTAAGTTTAATTCAATATATTCACCTTGATAGCAATCGCCTAGTACTAGCACATTCGGATTTGGTGACAAGTTCATTATTTTGTCCAAAATTCGCGGATATGAATCTTGATAAGAGACTAATTTCATCAATTTAGTAAATGACACAGATCTTTCATTTAAATACACAAGAACTGGATAATCCTCAACTATTTTGAGGGTTTCGAACATTATTCTCGTCGATTATTCTGATACTCTGAGTAATCAAAGTTAGACGCACGTATAAATTCTGTCTAAGGAGCTCCATTTGCTCTTATTGAAACTGGCAGGCCTGTCCCTAATTAGTGTCTGTGGTTTACATGGAGAGAATATTAGTCATAGTTCTAATTGTTATGCCCCAGGTTGATTTTTTTAAATTTATCAGTCTTATGCATCCCAACAATGGTGAGCGAGGATTAAAAGGAAATGATATAGGGCTAATACTTTTAGATTTAAATTATCCTTCTAATTATGTGTCTTCATGTCTGAAGCAGAAGCACCACAGAACGCTCAAACACAGCAGAGAGACGGACCCCGAGATTCCATATACATTGGGAAGAAACCACTGATGGCCTATGTCACGTCTACTCTTATACAACTAGCAAACCAACCCTCAGTAACAATAAAGGCAAGAGGGCTAAGCATTGGGAGGGCAGTAGATGTCTCGCAAATAATTCTTAAACGCATGGAGAATGCAGGGTTCAAGATCGGTGAAGTTCGTATTGGCTCTGAAACGGTCCAGGCAGAAGATGGTAGAACGAGGAATGTCTCCACTATCGAAATTGAGGTAAAGAAGTCATAATTCACTTCTACACTTTTTGTTAACATCTTAAAACAGTTATCTAATTTTGATATTTGGAAAAAATAGCGGCTCTATATTTAGCCCATCTGAATCCTGTTACTAGGGCTCATGAGACAATTATTTCAGCCCTAGCTAAACAATACAAAGTTTATGTATATCCGGTGATATTTCGCAAAGACGGAAATGAGATTAATACGAGAACATTTCCATTTCCGTACGAAATAAGAATGGAGATGCTAAAGCCTTTATTTGAACAAACAGAAAACGTAGAGATTCTTCCAGATTACTTTTTCGAATCTCCTTTCATAAAATACGTACCTCCCTTCCTCTCTCCATATTCGTGGATGCTACGTAAACAAATTCTCAGAAATATTAAAGAAAGAAAGTTCATTTCCTATACTGGTGACACGGCAGAGAGAATAGCTTTAACCATATACAATCTACATCCGATTCAGTCACAAAGGCTTGAGATTTCTGCTTCAAAAGTTAAGGAATTGATATATGACGATGTAATGAGGAATAATACTGGCGGACCGCAAAGCAGAAATGAAGCTGACCCCATTTGGGAAGAGCTGGTTCCTGACCCTGTAGCAGAAATAATTAAGAGGCATTGGGACATTATCGAAAAATTTGCACACTTGCCCGACAGAACAGTTAAAATTATGGGAATGAAATTTCCCGCAGAGGGCATATTTCAATTTTGAAAACTTTTATTAGCCAATCATCGACTTGCCCTTTATGAAGACCAAGGGTGCAGAGCTGGTCTGGTTTGATGGAAACTTCGTAAACTGGGAAGAAGCAAAGGTCCCGGTGATGACTCATGCTTTACACTACGGAACTGCTGTTTTCGAGGGTATTCGGGCATATTCTACACAGGACAATCTCTTTATCTTTAGACTCAAGGATCACATGGATCGACTCCATAGATCTGCTAGCACTTATTCGATCTCAATCAAATATTCGTCGGATGAGTTGAGTAATGCCACTGTAGAATTGATAAAGAAAGCATCAATAAAAGAGTCTTGTTATATTCGACCTTTGAGCTTTATTGGACTTCATGGGATAGATCTCAACATCACTAAAGATTCTCCCACCCATACGACTATCATAGTATTTCCATTTGCCAAATATTTTAAAGGCGAGGGAATTTCTGCGTGCGTATCTTCCTGGAGAAGAATTGATGATGAATCTATGCCGCCCACGGCAAAGGCTGCGGGCAATTATCTAAACTCCATCCTGGCGACACAAGAAAGCAGGCGTACCGGATTTGATGAATCTATTCTACTCGATGGGAATGGTAACGTAAGTGAAGCATCTGGAGAAAATATATTTCTTGTTAGAAACGGTATGATTTACACCCCGCAAGCGTCAGACTCTATACTTGAAGGAATAACAAGGCACACAACTATTACGATTGCTAGTGAGATGGGATACGAGATTATAGAAAGACCAATTGCTAGGACAGAATTATATTTTGCAGATGAACTATTTCTAACTGGGACTGCTGCTGAAATTATAGCAATTACAAAAATTGATGGACATATTGTAGGGAATGGAAAAGAAGGAATAGTCACAAGAAGTATTAGAGAAAAATATGAAAAGGTAGTATTTGGAAAGATAAAGAAGTACGTGGAATGGTTAACGCCAGTATGGTAGATAATCCGGGTAAGAGAAAGAACATTAGAATTGCAGTTATAGGTGTAGGCGGGTGGGGTAAGAATCATGCAAGAGTTCTTTATGACCTTGGAGCACTTGCGGCAGTATGTGATGTATCAGCTCAACGGGCAAGAGAAATAGCAGAGTCCTATAAGTCGAACTATTATTCATCTGTTAAAGATCTTCTTACTAATGAAAAAGATCTTGATGCATGTTTAATCTGCACTCCAACTAAAACTCATTTAGAAGTTGCGAAAAATGTTATCCAAAACGGTTGCCATGTCTTTGTCGAAAAGCCTCTATCCTTTTCCTCAAAAGAATGTGAGGAAATGATGAATGAGGCAAAAGCCAACAAGGTTATATTGACGTGTGGATACGTTGAGAGATTCAACCCTGCAATCCAGGATTTGAAAAGAATAATCCAAGAGAAATCTTACGGAGATCTTATAATGATGGAATTCCATAGAGAAAATAGAATGCCTCTTCATATCAAGGACGTAGGAATTATTTATGATACTTCTGTTCATGATATAGATACTGCGATGTTTTTATTTGATAGGCGACCTAAAATGGTATTCGCTAGAGCTGGCAAGAAGTTTCACTCCTATGAGGATTTCGCAACAATAATGATTGGGTTTGATGAGCAAAAGGTTGCAATTATTGCTTCGAATTGGATCACTCCGCAGAAGGTTCGAACTTTTTCTGCAGTGTGTACTGATGGAATTATTAGCGGTGATTTTTTGACCCAGGACATAAAAATTGAGCAGGCAGAGTCCACAATTATACCCAGACGTCTGAAATTCCAAGAACCGTTAACCTTAGAGTTATCAAATTTTATTCAAGTGATAGAGGGAAAAATGAGCAAGCCGGTGGTGACAGGTGAAGACGCAACTAATGTTACTAAGGTCGCAGAGGCCGCTCTCTTGAGCAGTAACACAGGCTCACCAATATATATGGATCTGAAATAATAATGAGAAAATCCTTGCTGGATATACTTGCTTGTCCTATAGACAAATTCTATCCGCTGGAATTATTCGAAATTAATACATTTAGCGATCCGAATGTAAATGAGATGATAATAAAGGAAGGAGTATTATATTGTTCAAAATGTTCAAGATTCTACCCAATCACTGATGAAATTCCAATAATGCTCCCAGATGAGCTTCGTGAGAAGGAAAAAGATATGAATTTTCTTCAGACATGGCGGCATCAGATACCTGATAAAATCTTAAAATATGGAAATCCGTGGCATTTGTAAGAAGGACATGAATAAAGATATGGAACTCGGAAATGATTTTTCATCTCGTGACGGGGTGATAAATTACATTTCAAAATCTGCAAAGATTGGTAAAAACTTTAAGATATGGCATTTCAGTTATGTTGGAGATAATACCGAAATTGGTAATGATGTTTCAATAGGTTCCCTCGTGCATATTGACTATAATGTAAGGATTGGAGATAATAGTAGAATTGAAGGTTCTGTCTATATACCTCCGCTCACCGTGATAGGAAAGAGCGTGTTCATTGGGCCATGTGCCACATTCACAAATGACCCATACCCAATGAGTCCAAAGATGATAGGTGTGGTGGTGGAAGATGGGGCGATCATTGGAGGAAGAGCTGTGTTCAAGCCAGGAGTACGGGTTGGTCGTAACAGTGTGGTGGGAATGGGTTCTGTTGTAACTAAAGATGTGCCACCTGAAACCGTTGTTATGGGACATCCTGCCACTGTAAGATACTCTAGAGAAGATTATAATATCAAGAAGGCCAAGTGGAATGCTGCTCGTACCACCTAATTTGTCCTGCTATAACGACATAAAAACGAAAGCTTATTCTATCCTCAATTATAGCAACAAGAAATAGTAAATTTTAATTGCTAGCCAAAGCAATGGACTATTGTATTTACTCTACCATGAATTCTTGCCAACATTTGCGGCAAAAATCCTCATCATTTACCATTTTCTGCTCGAAATTGATGTCCTTTTCATCGTACGAGCTCTTACAAAGAATACATATCTGCATATTTTTACAATTATATCTTGTCAAATTAACATTTTAACATTTTGTAACATTAATGGATTTTACTTATATACATATTACCTTAAGATTGTTGCAGTTTTAGTACGCCAAAGGCTGATCCTATGCGAAATTTGTTATCTCAATTAGGGGATAAAAAATTCCTGCCAAGTTTACATATAATTTAATTTACCGCAGTTAACATAGAAAATACGGGACAATGAACTTCCTCAAAAATTCTTTACATCGCAGTATCCAGCCTGTGCCTAGCGAGAAAAGATTATTGAGAGGTAGAGAATTCTTTGTGCTCTGGTCCAGCTTAGGGGTTGGTTTGTTAGTTTTTTCGGCCGGATCATTTCTTTCCGATGCCGATTTCATTGATGCTTTCCTCGCAATTTTAATAGGATCTATTATAGGTTCATTATTGCTTGCCCTAGCAGGGAAAATTGGCAGTGATCATGCAATCCCATCTCTTGTTAGCATGAGGCCATCATTTGGCATTCATGGTTCATACGTTCCAGCAGCATTAAATATTTTGCAACTTGTTGGTTGGACTATTTTTGAAATAATGATAATGTCTACAGCGGCTAATATGCTGACAGGCAGGATTATTCCTTTCTATATTTGGAGTTTAATATTTGGTTCGTTCGTAGCTCTTCTCGGAATTTTAGGTCCTCTTGCAGTTATTAGAGAGTGGCTTGGTAAATTTGCTATCTGGGCCGTCTACGCATCATCAATTGTCATTATTACCACTTTATTGACTTCAGATAAACTTTCGATAGTGATCTCATCCCATGGTAATGGCATGTCTTTCTTCAATGCACTTGATCTAGTCATAGCTATGCCTGTTTCCTGGATGCCACTTGTGGCTGATTACAATAGGTTCTCTAAGGACAGTAACAGTGCTTTCAAAGGAACACTGACTGGCTTTGCAGTAACTAACATCCTTTTTTATATTGGTGGAGTCCTATTAGGTGCTAGCGACATCGTCGCAATAGTCAGTGCAATCCAATCAATTTTATTCGGATTTGTTATACTTGTTCTAATCGTAGATGAAACAGATAACACATTTGCCGATGTATATTCTGCGTCTGTTTCAACTCAAAACATATTTCCTAAATTTGATCAACGAATCTTGATCATTGGAATCACGGCGTTTAGCGCTATTATGGCTAACATAATACCAATATCAGAATACCAATCCTTCCTACTTCTAATTGGTGCAGTCTTCGTTCCATTATTCGGCGTAGTGTTAACTGACTACTACATTTTAAATCGGGGTCGATACAATAACGACGCATTTTTCAATCCAAACAGAAGTAAGGTAAGGTATACTGCGATTATTGCATGGCTGACCGGAGTTATTGTGTACTTTGTACTATCCTCATTGTTCCCCATATACGTGCCTCAATTACCGCAGATAGGGGCCACAATCCCAAGTCTAATTGTATCTTCACTAACATATATTGCCATAATTTATTCCCGCTCACGGTTTAGAATTAAAAAAGTAGCTCAATAGAGCTGTTACAGGATACTTGTACTAGACTTAATCTTGTTTGAATTATTATTCTAGACTGTTCGAAGTTTGTAAAGTTGATTGTTTCCTAATTTGGTCATCACTTCTTTTCGAAATGGTGGCATTGTTTAGATCAATTCCTTTCCAAATGATATCATAACCTAATTTTGAGATCAGGTTAGTAACACATTTTTCAGGAATGCCATTGTCTGCCAGTAACCTCATAGCGTCATTCAACCGATGTACCCGTTTCAATATATCATCTATTTCGGATACCTTCTTTCTTGACAGCAAGAAAGAATCTAACAATACGAAATCCTGTTCAGTACGTTTACCGTAGTCATCGATCGAGTACATTTGATTAAGAGCTTTTAATACAGATTCTGTAGGAATGCCAAATTTACAAGCAACACTATCCAGAGATAGCACATAATTTTTATTGTTCCCGATGTTAGTCAAATTCTGTAGTTCCTTAGTCAGATTTTCCTGATGGATCCGCCAGTAATATTCTATCATTCCACTTTCGATTTTCTTTAAGTATTGGATAAGCTGTCCCAATGGGATCTCATCCTTCTTATAAATCAAGAGTTTTTTTGCATCAATAATTTTAGAAAATATTGAATCTATTCGAACTTTGTTTGCGTTCTGGGATAAGTGGTTGCTTATGTTAACTGCTACTATTAGATCAGGCGTTTCTGTATCAAAATATTTGTTCGAACCAGTGACCAAAAGATCTGCGATTTTAGATATTTTTCGTTTGAGGTATTCCTCTGTCCAAAAACCGACGATTTCAAAGTACACTCTTTTCCCATATTTTTCAAACATAAAATCTGTGATAAATGCTCTATGATCGGACAAAATTAAGGGATCAGGTTCCCTTACGAGGTTCCAACCAGTCGAGAGACCAGTGAACTTCTTTGCAAATTTTTCTTCCACAACGCTATCAAAAATCATTAAATTATCTGGATAATATTCTAATTGCTCTTTCGGATACAAATATTCACTTTTTTCTGTTAGGTCGAATAGCAACTGCCGCTCACTATCGATCTCAAAATTATACTGTTTTACTTTTCCAGCGACAGTCCGTCTCAGTATAGGTGCCTTTAGAAACCAATTTTTATTAAATACAATTAATGGTATTAATTTCGCAATTGCCGAACCATACCTGTCTGTCAGCTTTAGCATGCTTGTAGATCCTTGAACTACGCACGTTAAGATTCCATTCGACCTTTCATTATATTTACAGATCCTCCCGCTCCTTTTAATTAGGTCATCCTCACTTTTAGAATCTAACATATCTCTTGTAAGATAACGCAAATCGTACATAAGTCCAAGTCGCTTTATCATTCGGAGGGCCTTTTTCCAATTCGTACCGCCTTCAATATAAAATTCTAATTCCGTAGCTCCGAATAACAAAGTCTGTAGTAATGATAAATTATAGGACACCAAGAGCTCAGAAGCAGAAATGGTTTCAAAACGGACAAGCCTTTGGTTTTCATCGAGATCATTCCACATTATAGTTTCGAGCCTCTCTAACGCTAGTCCCGATTTCCTGGCAATTTTCTCGAGAATTTTTATTCTTTCATTCTTTGTTATAGAAAAGCCAACTCTAGCAGATTCTTCAAAAACCTCTCTTCTCAGTGCAATGGCATCGTTGGTTAGATCTTTGTTAGTATCAATATCTTGATGGACTTGACGTTCGCCTTTTTTTCTTAAGGAAGTATAATTTTTTAAACTTGGTCCATAGGTGCATCTTCTTTCTAGGATCTGCAGTAATCCTCTAACAAGCTTATAGTCTTTATACTGAGATTCTATTTGTGTAAAATGACCCCAAAGTTGGGTCTTTGAAGCCTGACTCGAAGAACAAACTTCGAGCAATTTAATGAGTTTATTTGATAAAATTAATGCATCCGTTTGTGGAGGATCAACAAACTCTGGAATTATACATTGGCCATCTCTGTAAATTCGAGTTCTTAATAGCTCAGATGATAACATTTCCTCCTCAAAGAACAGTGGTACCAAAAGGGCCATATTTATCATCGGATAGAAATTAGTATAATTTTGGAGATGTTGATTTTGACTGTAAGCAAACGTATTCGTGGGAAAAGAGATGGATTCTTAATTAGTAAGAAGGGTTTTATCTATCTTTAACATTAAAATGATGGCCAAATCGTAATAGAACTAAATTGAATACCGGAGTTTTCGGAAAGGTAAAGAGACAAGATATCACCTCCCCCGCTCCCACACAGGTGCCTCAAGCCTTAAATGGGTTACAAATTTAAATAATTCAATATGAGTGATAAGAAACCGGCAAGTTATCCAGTAAATCACAATGAGGCGGCAATAGAAAATAACTCGAAGAATACCAAGGGAAAAGATAACAATATGTCAGACCATACAGATTCAGAAGACCTTTCGTCAAGTACAATTGATATTGAAGACACAAAGACAAATTTATTACTTACCGAGTCTACCGGTTCTGAACTCTTAGATTTAGAAATTCAAGATATTGAGGGAATAGGTCCATCGACTGCTAAGAAACTGCGAGAAGCGGGAATTTTTTCCGTTATGGATTTGGCGGTGGCTGGTGTTGAAGACTTGGCTGTAGATATTAACTCTACAAAGGATAGTGCTGCGTCATTTATTATGGCAGCTCAGAAGTTATTAAGAGAATCAAATATTTTAGAAAAAGAATTTGTTACAGCTGATGCAGCACTTAAGAAAAGAAAGTCATTATTACGATGCTCTACTGGTTCAGGAGCTTTGGATGATCTTTTTCTGGGAGGAATAGAGACTCAAGCAGTTACAGAATTTTATGGAGAATTTGGATCTGGCAAATCACAGATCTGCCATACTCTCTGTATTACCGCCGGACAGCCGGTAGAATCAGGCGGGCTTAATAGTGGGGTAATATATATCGACACGGAAGGTACGTTTAGACCTGAAAGATTAGAGCAGATAGCTAGAGCAAGAGGCGTGGATCCATTAAATGCGTTAAAAAATGTCGCTGTATGTAAGGTATATAATAGCGCGCATTTGGAATTGATAGTCAAGAATCTAGGTAAGTATGTAGATGATTATAAATCAAAACTGGTTATTATTGACAGTATAATTTCATTACATAGGGCAGAATTCTCTGGAAGAGGAACTCTTGCTGATAGACAGCAAAGACTTAATTCTATCATGCATAAACTTCTCAGAATAACAGAAATCTACAATATAGCAGTAGTAGTTACTAATCAAGTTCAATCAGCTCCTGACACATTCTTTGGTGATCCTACCAAACCAACTGGCGGCAATGTTATAGGACATGCATCAACATATAGAATATACTTGAAGAAATCTGGAGAAAATAGAATTGCAAGGATGATCGATTCACCGTACCATCCTTATGGAGATGTCAGATTTACTGTCAATGAAAAGGGAGCGGATGATCTCGAGGAAGAGAGGAAAAGCAAGAGAGGAAAAGCAAGCACATCTAAAGATGTCGATGACATTTGACAATTGAGAAATGGACAACAATCCAAAAGAAATTAATTAATTAACATTTCAATTGTTACGACTATCAAATTACATAAGGATAGTATTGCTCATGTAGATTAGCTCATGCGACGGACCCATTATTTATGATTTCGTGAAGGTGCCTCTGTCAGTAGGCAAGCGGGCCCGGTGGGCTTCGATCCCACGATCTGCGGTTCCGAAGACCGCCGCGATATCCTGGCTACGCTACGAGCCCGTTTATGAACAGATATTAAAACAGAAAAGGAGGTTCTATATCAATTGACCTGACTGACGGGGTGCTATTGATTAGTTATTTGAATCGAGCAATTGCAATTCACCTCATTAAAGTAAGCTGAGGGAAACTTGCTCTATTACTAAAATGATTGAAGGCAAAGTATTACATAACTTGAGGATTTATGCATAACAATTTATCCCGGAGATTCTTGTCTAGATTTGTTAATTGAAAGTATCTGACAGAACTAGCGGGGTCGAATACGCTATTCGTGATATAATTTTACATGCCAGGGAATATGAGAAAACTGGAAAAAATATAATTTATCTGAATATTGGTGATCCTGTAAAATATGATTTCAAGACTCCCACTCATATTAAACAGGCTTTGGTTGAATCTGTTCTTAACGATTTGAATTATTATGCTGACTCTGAAGGGTTGCAGGAGCTGCGAGAAGCAATAGCTGAAAAAGAGGTGCACAAAGGACTATCTGTAACGGCTGAAGATGTACTAGTAACCAATGGTGTTTCAGAGGGCTTGGATATGACTATGGCTTCAATCGTAGAGCCAAAAACAGAAGTTCTCATGCCAGGACCCTACTATCCTCCGTACGCATCCTATGTTAAATTCTATGGTGGAACCCCAGTTGAATTTAGACTAACTGATGACGGTAAACCAGATCTTGAAGATCTCATATCTAAAATTACGCCCCGTACTAGGGCTTTATGCATTATTAGCCCAAACAATCCTACTGGAGAGGTGTTTGATTACAGGAGTCTTAAGCAGATTGTGGATTTGGCAGCAGAACATTCTCTTTATCTAGTATGTGATGAAATATATGACAATTTAGTATTCGACGGAGAATTTACAGGAATTGGTAAGGTTGCGAAGGACTCTCCTGTCATCTTACTTAATGGATTCTCAAAAGTTTATTTGATGACTGGATGGCGCTGCGGATACATCTGTACAAATAGTAACTGCTCCAAATTAGATAATATTAGGAAGAATATTCCAAAATTAGCTAGGGTACGGATTTCTACTAATTTACCCGTGCAGAAGGCAGCTGTAGCGGCTCTAAAGGGCCCCCAAGATCATATCCCCATTATGGTGGATAAGTTGCGCAGAAGAAGGGATTTGGTTTTCAAACGGTTAAACCAAATAGACGGGATCTCATGCAAGGTTCCTAAGGGTGCTTTTTATGCTTTTCCTAAGATGAGTATTTCAAATCGCTGGAAGGACGACCAACATTTTGTTTTAGATCTTTTGAACAAAACTGGTGTACTTACAGTACACGGCTCAGGGTTTGGCTCAAACTTTGGTACTAATCATTTCAGAATAGTTTACCTGCCAGAAGAACAAATTCTTGATGAGGCTATGAATAGATTAGAAGATTTCATCAATGAAAAAAGTAATTGATATTGATTTTGAACACTTCCAAAAGGCAATCCACGACTTTTGATAGAAATTAGTTTTTGGGTATATTGCTGATTACTTACAGATCTCTTACCACTCTTATTGTTCAGGAATACCTTCTGCGTTCGTGCTCATCAGGGGGACCGTAGTCTTCCTTTTTCTTGAAATATCCCCAATAAATTAGAATACCGCCACCAACCAGCATTGCCAATACAAATTTTTCATTAGTAATTTCTCCATTAGTGTAATTGTCAATGTAAAATCCGAACGATAATTGGGTAGTAACAAAATAAAGATTCCTGAGAGCGATTATGATTGCCATTACAATAAAAAGTATTCCCATGGCAGACATCCAGTTCCTACCGCGCCTGCTACTATAACCACCTGAGCTGCCACCTCTCGAAAAAAATTTCATACGTGAATCGAGTCAAGTCATCAGACTAATTTTATTCCAGGATGCTTAAGCTTATTACGTTTGGATGCATTCAATATCATTGGGGTAAGCACTTCAGCTTGGTAGCTAAGGGACAGAGGACCGAGATAGATTGGTCTCAGCCCCTTGATTTCAGATATTAAGCCATTGACAACCTCCAGAGCATTCTGATCGTCACCACAAACAAAAATATCGGAATCCAAACTTTCAGCAATATTTTTTAATTTAATTTCTGAAATAGTATGAAAAGCAGAAACAATTTTAGTTTCAGGAAGATTTTCAGAAACAACGCCAGCAGCGCACTTCTTGGTTTCCTCGAAAGGAACATATGCAAAACCAGCATCAGTTCTATTCATTGGCACGATCGGAGATACAATTATACAATTAGAATTAATGCGGTCCTTTATAGAGTCGCATGTCAGCTTGATGGAGTCATAAGGTATTGACAAAATCAAGACATCCACAAGACTTGCAAGGGATATATTATCATTGCCTGTTATACTGCCCTTCATACTATTGCCGTATGCTGAAGCAGCAGTTGACATATAAGCATCAGCAGCACTTTTTGCCTTGACAGCATCTCTCGATCCAATAATAATATCATGATTAACTCCCCATCTGAGAGCAAAGCCTTCGCCCATACCTCCGGTTCCACCAATAATCCCTACTCTCATAGATATTCAGTCCATAAAATAAATTTCGATCCTATTAAGGTTATAATATAAGTTTGATTCGCGGAAAGCGTAAAAAAACGATTATGAAATGGAATATTCACTTGCAAAATTAACTTAATATTGCTATTCATCTGCATCGTTCTTGGGTTTGCCATTAGCAATATTCATGCGCCACGGAGAAGCAGATAACAATGTTAAGCGAATTCTAGTAGGCAGATACCTCGAATCGCATCTTACGGAACATGGTCGTTGGCAAGCTGAGGATTCTGCTAAGCTTTTGAGGGGAATATCAATCGACAAAGTATATGCGAGTCCTGTCGTAAGAGCGGTAGAGACTGCTCAAATTGTTTGCGATGTGATTGGTTTGGATTATGAAATTGACGAGAGGCTGTATGAAATAGAGCTTGGGAAGCTCGTGGGAATGAACTACGAGGAGATTTTAGATAAACATGAAAATCTTTTCCTTAAATTTTATTCAGGCGATAAACACATGCTGGAAAATTACGGTGTGGAAAGCTTTAATGCAGTGAAGCTGCGTATCAAGCATCTTCTTGATGAAGTAATAGAGATACGTCCTGACAAGAATATATTATTCGTAACTCACTTGGATCCAATTAAAGCTGCGATTTCCCTTCTTCTCGACCTTAAGCCAGATGAGTTGTATCAATGGCATATTCGTAATGCCGCTCTAACGATTTTAAAGCATGAGGGGAAAGTTCTCTCTCTGTCTGCTGTTAACGTTATGGGGATTCAGAGATATCAGACCGAGTGAGTAGATGAGTAGGTAGCTTGCGTAAATTTAGTAACCCTAGTTAGGTGTAAGATTAAGGAATATCAGTAGCTTAGGACGTTGGGCAGAACCACTCTAATTATTATCACTTATTGCATTTAAAAAATGTTCACTATACTATATCCTAAATCTCGGGAACGAATGTGCATATAAAGTAATTTCAATCTATTCTTTAAAGATGTAATTTTGTGCGCTGCTCGTAGAACGAGTATTCATACAAGCGACAAATAGCCCTAAAATATCTTCGCTTTTAATAAGTCAACTATGCAAAAACCTTAAATTAGATAGTTGAAACTAGTGAGCAGAGAAAGCGAGTCCGCATGCTACCAAGACCTAGAGAATGGATGCTGATATTGTTGTTCTTGCCACTATTCACTATTTTGGTGATAGGTTTTCTTAATATTAAACCGGCCTCTGCAGCGAATGATCAAAATGCTGAACAATATGTGATTAGGAGGGTGGAGATTTGGGGATTGTTCTACCGACTAATGGTAGCAGCTTTCGTTGTTGGTGCAGTTGTTCAAGGTTCTATTGTTTATGTCTGCTGGCGTTTTAGAGAGTCTAATCCCAAGAATAGAATTAGAGAACCGTTGGAAGGGGCACGCTGATGGGTCACGCTACAGTAGAATGGGTGTACGTTGGTGTCGTAATTAGTTTATTGACTTGGGTAGGAGCGGAGTCTTGGAACGTCGAGCGAGTTGTAGAACATGTGCCACTCAATGCAGAAACTATCAAAGTTATAGGTCAGCAGTGGTTTTGGACGTTTGAACATCAAGATGGAACAAAAGAGGTTGGCCAGCTTCATGTAAAGCAAGGAGTTCCATACAAGTTTGAGCTTGTTTCTAAAGATGTTATACACGATTTTAATGTGCCTGACTTTGTAGTTTTAATGGATGCTGTTCCAGGAAGAGTAAACGTAGTTTGGAATATGTTTGACAAACCTGGTGAATTCCGAATTCAGTGCAGAGAATATTGCGGGTATGGCCATGCTGATATGAGAGCCAAATTGTTTGTAGAACC
>DASWDL010000126.1:0-4685 GCA_036395315.1 Nitrososphaeraceae archaeon | reverse complement strand
TATGCGTTATACGGTTTTTGTCAAATTCAACCCGAGTGGTAAATTTCAAGTCAACGGCAACGAAATAACCATCTGTTTAAGGTCTAAACCTGAACGAGGCAAAGCAAATAAGGAACTCGTAGAAAGGTTAGCTAGTTATTTTGAATTATCTAAAGATAAGGTTCGTATTATTTCGGGACTGACTTCTACTAAGAAGCTCGTTGAAATCCAGGATAAGAATCAATAATCTGACAAGTTATTAGCCCAAGTATACCGTAGTCAGAGTCTCTCTGGGGTCTTGAATTCATGGTAGTACGTTGAAAAAGTAAACGGAGGCACCATAGGGTCAATTGCTGATCAAGCAACTGATGCAATGAGTGCTATTTTGAATTAGCTATCCCATTTCCAGAAAAATAGTGAATCTATAGAATTGTTCCCAAAACTATGGAATAAGGCGATTTTATCCCTATCTCACTTATATAACTTTTCAATATTCCACAAATGCGAAATTGTTGATTTGAAATCCGAAAAGGATCCTAATGTACAGCTTGTCCTGTCTGCGATTTCTGACGATAAGGGGCTTCAACTTCTGAAAGTGCTTTCTTCTTTACAGACTGAAGATAAAAATTCTTTTTACCTTGCGAAAATACTTAACCTTTCGAGAAAACAACTTTATGATAAAATAAGTAAACTCAGTAATGCCGGGTTAATAAAGAGAAAATTAGGAAGTTATCATCTTACCGCATTTGGTGTAGTAATTTCTGATTCAATTAGGGTTATTGAGGACGCGCTCAGGACATATTCCAATCTTAAGGCATTGGATGTAATCGATACTTCAGAATGGGTTACCAGAGACGAGATCATTAAGTTAATTGAAGCGCTTGTGAGCGATGAAAAGGTTAAGAGGATTCTGAAAAAGAAATATTACATAGAATCGACCGCTCAATGACCCCGATCTCAATTTTGAAGTATGATATTATTTCAATTTTTATTCAGGCCGGCAACGGATCAATTTATTTCACTAGCTATGGCGATGTTTCTCAGCAAGTTTGACTCTTTCATCGATTTCCCTTATCATCCAATCTTGATGGACCATTCCTTTTTGGGGTACGAATACCTCTGCACTCTTGACTCCAGCTAAAGACTCGACTTTTTTAAGCGCAGGATCAAGTTCAAAAATGCTATTTACAACGAGCTGGAAGCTCATAACATCTGCTTGGTGAATCATCGGTAACGCTATAATAAACTGATTTTCTAACACCCCCTGTACCAGTCGTAGTGTTTTTTGGGAAGCTTCATTTTCCAGCCTCACCAACATCCCGCATCTTATATAACCCTTCATTTTGAGTGGGTCGGTAGCGACATTAAAAATCACTAGTCTATTTTCTCTCAATTTCGCAAGCCGATCACCAGCAGTCTTTGAACTAACAGAAATTTGCCTGGCTATTTCAGAAATTTCCATCCTCGTATCAGTCAAGAGACACCTCAATATCCTAAAATCAGTATTTCTAAGTTTTAGTTTCAATGGGGAGGACTGTCCTACGAAGATATTCTGAATTAATGCTGGTTTCAGTGCTTCGGTAAGTAGTTCAATTTTTTCTTCATTATTCTTGCTAATTGCGACCGCAATAAGAGATATACCTCCTATACCTTCTACCTCCAATACAAGCTGTCCTAACAGCTTGATACGACTTAATGTTTCTTCGATGCTCTTACTATTTCTGATAAACAAATAACATAATTTAGAGTATCCAAAGGCTGTTACGTTTACTGTTGTAAAGAATTGTCTAATAACTCCACTTGAAATTAACCTAAGAACTCTAGTCTTTGCTGCATTAGTACTCAACCCAATTGACAGGGCTATCTGTCGGTAGGAAGATCTTGAATCACGAATCAGCACACGAAGAATATCAATATCAATCTTATCTAAAATGTCGTCTTTCAAGGGCGATTAAATAATATAATAGTATCCTAATAAACATTAACTTCCGTTATGTGCAGTGGCACTTGCGCAAGCCTTATCTAAATTAACCCACACATATGTAAATTATGAATATAGGAAGAAAACAATCAATAAAGGTGAAAAAACAGAAGAGAACTATATTCTCAATACTTGTGGTCTCAAGTATTGTCTTAGCGTTTACGACAGTCCCTGGACTTGTGGGCGTTGGAAGAGCTTTTGCAGAGGATATTATCAATGCGAGTCTAACAGCTCACGCTCCAATCGATAAAGTTTGGAATGTAGTAGCGGATATAGATAACGAACCAAAATATTGGTCTTCAATTAAAGCGATTAAAAATCTGAATGTAGACAAAAAAAGTAACGTAACCGAAAGGGATGTTACACTTGAATTTGCAAATGCAGTTGCACATCAGATTGTTTCACTTAATCCCAAGAGTTCAATAGTTGTAAATCAAACCCAAGGCCCAATAACCGGAACGAGGATTATGACATTGACAATCCCAGATAATAATAACAATGAAACAAAGATTGATGTTTCTTGGAATATGGATCTATCCAAGATTCCAATATTCGGCAAAGGATTCGCAAAAGACAACATACTCAGGACAACCCAGGAAGCACTAAAAAAGATTGTAAGTGCGGCTGAAAATAATTAATATATTATTGGAGCAATTAATCTGAGTGTAGAAAACGAGCCATTAGAATTTTATGTCCATAATATATTGGTACTTAATTCTTCGTTAGCTATTTTTAAGTGCCACTACATTAAAAGTATTATTGCAGGCCGTTAGTTCTACGACGACGCGGGAAGGTAGAAACAAAGAGCGCTGATACCCCAAAGGGTGGAGCCCAAAGAATGTATGTAGTGGTGTCTTTAAAGCAATCTAAGATAAGATTACGGAGGAGGAGAGTCCTGAGAGCAGTAACAGCGATTTAATCAAGAAGAACAGAAAATTAACGCCCACAATTGTTAATGGGGACACAAATGTACAAATGATAATGAGTGCACCTATCTAAATCTTCTTTTTTTATTTTGATTCTGTTTCTACTGCAAGAGATCTAATGCTAACTTTAATTCTGCTACCTCTTTTTCAATAGTGATCGTGTCATTCTCATCTCTTGTGTATTTTAACAACCTTTCACAGGCTTGCATTTCTGACAATATTATGTCCTTTTTATCCCTACAGAGACTGTGATACGAGTCAACGAATGAATATGTTACTTTTCTCTTTTTATCTTTACATCCACAGGTTTTGGCTAATATGTCATAATCTGCTTCTATCTGCCCAATATTCAACCTTTATTATCACCACCTTGGCTTGTCAATAATTCCGATGTCATTACATGCATGTACGCATCATCTAACATGTAAGACCCATAACCTGCAATAGAATTCAATTGCATTTCATTATTACCACAGCAAGGACAATTCATGATAGTCCTTTTTTCAGTCAAACATGAGACACACCAAAAACAGGAGCCGCACATCAAGAAATATGTCTTCTCGATGAACGCATTTTCATTCTCATGGATCAGCGTTTCAAGTTTAGAAATACTTACAATGGCGGACCAACTTCTGAGTTTTTCCTACAAAAGTTATTTAACATGATCATATTGAAAGTAATGGCATTTAAGTATGTCTAATATTCGACACAGATGTTAGTCACCTACACTATGTTATGTGACAGTTCGAGACCATTTATTGTTGTCTTGGGTTAAAGCCTAACGCCCCCTTAAACGTCCTTGCTTTCCCATCTTTAAAAATCTCCTTGGCTCAATACTTCATTGAAAATGCCGCCATCTGCAAGCAGCAGACGCTAGCTATTCAGAATACTCAAGTTCCGTTGTTGTCATTTCGTAGTCACTTGGTGGTGATGGGATTCGAACCCACTTGTTTCATTCCGGGGTTCATCACTTTATGGCTAATATGTTTTTGGAAAGAAATTGTAGTGTATATATTGGTTGAAATTATCATACTATTAAGGAGAAGTCGTATTTGTATTCAATGAATTTGTATTTGCTTCCATAGCAGAGGCAGTAGAAGTAGTAATATTGGAACGTGAAAGACCAGAATGAGCTTCAAGCCATGCGTAAAGATCTGCTAAAACATACTGTTGTATTGGTCCAACTCCAATTTTCCACTGGGAAGAAGGATAGAACGCATGTCCTAGATCAGGATAAGTTATCAATGTATGATCAGGATGATTTACATCCGTTAGCCTTTGTTGCAAGAGGAATGCTTGTTGAACTGGAGTCAGAGAATCATTTTCTCCGTTGAGTATTAGGATACCAGTAGATTTAGACACATTACCAATGACGCCAAGATTTGGTACCAAATTAAGTAGTGATCTCCACAATACAGGACAGACTCCAATATAGTTACATTTGGATGGATTGAAAGCTGTGATATTTTCATATCGCTTTATCAGCAGGGGTTTAAGTTGTTTGTCAATATCTATGTAACCAGCTTCAATTGTATTATTTGTGAATTTGTTTACTAGAGCGTCGCTTATCACTTTAGTATCATTTGTAAGAAAAAAAGTACGCATAACAGAACCCGGTACCAAATCCTCCCTTAAGAAAGGATCGTCCGCTATTTGCTGTATTGATATCGATCCAGTGTGATTTATATCCAATACTTGTATGGCGTACTCTAAAGGTAAAGATACGTCTTGATAATACTCTACTACTTTTACAGGGTTCTGAGCTAAGACACCCATTAGTATAATGTTCTTTATATTCT
>DASWDL010000125.1:0-7189 GCA_036395315.1 Nitrososphaeraceae archaeon | reverse complement strand
TCCCGATATACCTGTAATCTTTGCCCCTGTTTTGGTGTCGGTAAAAAATTGAAGTTTTATAACATCACCATTTTTCTCAAACCCAGTGGGTTTTATGAAGAGATCTGTGGAGTGTAAAATATCAATCATAGACACATTGGTCATGGCAAAGTCATGGGAACCATAAATCATATAGGTCTGAATTCCATGTGATTTAGCCAGCTGGAGTAATTCCACTGCCTTCTTTACAGGACCCAGGTGGGGGATATTGGTATCGAAAAAGTCACCCGATATGACGATAAAGTCAACTGCTGCATCGATGCATTTTAAAATGGCATTTTCAAACGCCCTAAGATTCAAGTCTCTGAGTTTTGGATTTCTCCATGCCCCTATATGACAGTCGGTAATATGTGCAAACTTCATCCTGCTCCAGCTTCATTTCATAAGCGGTGGTTAATTAAGCATTCATATCTAAAAGTGAAATAACATAAGAATATGCGCATATACGGTACCTCGGGCCGGGTAGGAAACCTAACGATTGGCTAGTCCAATTTATCGAGATCAAAAGCGGCATGTAAAGACCTGACTGCTTTCTCACAATCTCGGTCGTTTACGACAAAGGCCAAATTGAGCTCCGACGATCCTTGTGCAATCATAATGACATTAACCTTGTCCTTTGCAACGGAACCGAAGACGTTTGCAGCAACTCCTTTAATGCCCCGCATTCCAGAGCCGACAACCGCTATCACAGCCACGTCATCGTTTACCTTTAGCGTTCTGATGACTTCGCCAAGAAGTGTCAAGTCTAGCGTTGTTGTAGCCGTGTCCAAGTCATTCTTCTTTACGACCATGGAAATGCTCGACTCTGAGGGACTCTGTGAGATCATCATTATGTTTACCTTTTTCTTTGCCAGTGCGTCAAAAATTCGCGCTGCAGTACCCGGAGTTCCTACCATCCCCCCTCCACTTACATCAATCAATGCCGTATGACGTATTGCGATAATTGATTTGACTATTTTTTGAGCCGATCTGCTCGTATTCTTTGATATTACCGTTCCCTTCTGCGCCAAATTAGACACATTTCTTATATGAATTGGAATTTTTGTGTCAAGAACAGGTTCAAGAGCTCTAGGATGCATGTATTTCGCACCAAATAGAGAAAGCTCGGTAGCCTCTGCAAAGGATACTTCCTTGAGAACTCGTGCCTCTGGTACTATTTTAGGGTCCGCCGTCATGAGGCCATCAACATCACCCCACAAATAGACTTCATCGGCATCTAAACTCGCAGCAATAATAGTTGCCGTATAGTCTGAGCCACCCCTTCCTAGGGTAGTAAGATTTCCGTTTTGATCAGCTCCAATGAATCCCGTTATCACAGGTATTTTGTTTTGCTCCAAAATGGGCTCGATATTATGCTTCAATCTAAGCTTAGTGGTATCCATAAGCGGCCTAGCTTCTCCAAAATTTGAATCAGTTAAGATTCCAGCTTCCTTACCAGTTAAGTAAACTGATTCAATATCTCTATCTAGTAACGCAAATGTTATTATAGGAACGATAAGTCTTTCTCCGAATGAAAGTAAATAATCAAGAGCCTTGGGAGTTACTTCAGACAGGATTACTAATCCATTAAAGACATCTGTCATTTCCGTGATAAGTTCTTCAATTGCCAAAATAGCTCTTGACTTTAAATTATCGTCCTTTATTGAATATTTGATTATTTTAACGTGGGTTTCTTGGGTATTGTTTAAAAACTCCTGAATAGTTTTTCTCTTCCCTTTTTTTACTGATTCAGAAATCGCTAATATTCGATCAGTCATGCCGTTAATAGCTGAAAAAACTCCAACAACTTCTTGACCTCTCTTTTTATGGTTACTAATTAAATTTGCAACTTGAAGTACCTTTTCACCGGTGTCGACTGCTCTCCCTCCAAATTTTAGCACCGTGCGCATGCTCTGATCTATTAGGCTCCGCTAAATTAATACTTGTATTCTGCCATGTCGTTGTAGTAATGAATGTATGAAAGGAAGGGTACTCACGGGACGATTCTGGTCTTCTCATGTCGTAGGAATCTAATCGTAATCGTAATCATAATCAAGATCTTAATCAACCATAATAATGTCCACATTCAAGTGAATAATATCCAATGAATATGAAATAGAAATGCTTTGTTTAGATTTTAGGAGATCAAATAGCCTGAAGAAGCATTAGGTTTGCCATAGATAGATAATGAGAAAATTCTAAAATGTCGAATGAGTACCAAAAACAAGATAGGGTGATTACCAGAAAAAGGGATTCTTGTCTCCTATAGGGGACAAGAGTAAGCTATTCTTTATTTATTTCCTGTGATTCCACCAAAGAGTTTCTTCAATGCATCCAATATTGGATTGCTGGTTGTAGAGGCATTTGTGCTTGCTGCGTTTGATGTTGCATTCGCAGTTGCATTTGACATCTGTTGGCTGATTGTTGCGTTAGTTGTCGGTACGCTGGTGGTCGCGTTTGTAGCGTTCATTGCGGGGGTGACAACGGTTGCATTAGTAGGAGAGCTTACTGTCGCATTCGTAGTAGGGGGAGTGACTGTTGCGTTCATCGTTGGTGCGTTTGTAGCATTCATTGCAGGTGCTGAGACCGTCGCGTTTGTAGCATTCATTGTTGTTGTGGGCAAAGGAATAACACTTGTGACTGCGTTAACAGTGTTGTTGGTTGCGTTATCTGCTGCATTGGACATAGTGTTGGTAACACCGCTAATAGTTGTATTGGTGGCATTAGCAGCGGCATTAGACGTCTTATTAGCTACCTCACTTAGCGAGGTATTTGTAACACTTGATGCGGCATTATTGACTGCATTCATAGTTGCGTTAGCTGCACTTGAGGCAGCACCGGTCAGGGTGTTGTTTATTGCACTCATTGTCGCATTAGTTGCGTTAGCTGCACTTGAGGCAGCACCGGTCAGGGTGTTATTTATTGCACTTGTAGTGGCGTTAGTTGCGTTCGTTATAGCACCTGGCGTCGCATTAGTTGCACCGGATAGATTTGACATCATTTGTGCCATGGCCAAGGTTGTAGAACCAAGTACCATAACAGAAACTATAGTAGCCAGCAATAAGGATATTTTTCCGTTCATTAGTCCTATTCAATTATTAGCTGCCTTTTAATGGTTTTGGGTTCTAATTGTGCACTCGCTGGTTTTCTATCAAATAAGCAATCTACGGTATGGTCAACTACAATTTCATTCTATAAAATTTGTTCATTCTATTAGTATTGGTCAATTTTTAAAATGAGATGCCAAACATCGCTTAATCTACACTTCAACCTTGAAATAGACTGACAATCTAGAATCAAACCTGGTTCATTGAACTAATTACTAAGATAATACACATTCCTAATTAGAAAATATGTCTCTAAAGATACCTGCTTTAAGAATGATATTCTAGAGCATACAAATGTTGAGTTTTTTACCTTACAATAACTAGGCAAATCACGTGGATGAGGTTATTATTGTCCGTGCTTTTCTAAATATCGATATCCACATTTCCCATTTCAATCTCAGTGTATTGGTGTTCTGCCTACTTGGATGGTATGAGGCAATAAGATATTTCTCGTCAAATTTAAAGCATGCTCCGTGGCTAAAGTTAAGGCCCTTCAATCCGTAATGAGCACATAGTCTTTCAAATGCAACTCTTCCCAGAGTAATAATTACTATAAAGTTGCTTTCCAACAAGGCAAGTTCAGCTTGTAGATATCGGGAGCAATTTCTTATTTCAGAGGCAAGCGGTTTATTCAAAGGGGGAGCACACCTAAGTATGGAAGTAACATACACGTTTCTCAAAACAAGACCATCATATTTAGATTCGCTTGAAGGAATATTTGCGAATCCTGTTTCAAACAAAGCCCTCATTAACCACTGCCCAGAGCTGTCTCCAGTGAACATTCTTCCAGTTCTATTTCCTCCATGTGCAGCTGGCGCAAGGCCAACTACAACCAGTTTGGCATATGGGTCACCCAGACCCGATACAGGTCTTGCCCAATAATCTTCTTCGGCAAATCGCTTCACCCTATGTTTTCCAACTTCTCGAATATACGAATAGAGCCGTGGACATTTTCTACATTTAATTATTGATTCAGAAACAGCGTGCAGTGTTCCATGAGCTTTCTCGTCCACGGTTATTATTGCAAACTAGTCAAATATAAGTCGCCAATTTCCTGCCTTATATTAAATCAATTGAATCAATCCTGAACTCGTGGTGCTAGGTAAAAATGAATTCTGCCTACATTTGCCACTCTAAATTCTAGTCTTAAAGGCATTTTTGTGGAAAATTCTGCAATTAATGAACCCCCACTTGCACTGATTGCCTTCGTTATCTTTGAAAGATAGTCAAGACTATACGTTGCCTTGCTATTTTCTTTAACAGTAAGCTCCTCCAGTCCTTCACTGCCCGATTCCAACACTATATCCACTTCGCCAGAATCACCTTTACCAAGAAAAGATACTTTGGCCTTTTCGGAATTTATTGTGACGTACTCAGAAAATACTTGGACGTCTGACAGAATCTTGTCAAATGCCTGAGGACTCATTACTATTTTAGAATTGAAAGTCAACTTTGGTAACGGCGTAGAAGTCGCAGCACTATCTATCAATCTCATCTTATATTCTCTAACGTACCCGTCTGCAATCTTTATGTGCAGTATGCTATCGTCGGTGACACGCACTTCTATTGCATCTCTTTTATCTGCTCTTTTCATCAATTTGGAAAATTCATCAATTCTGACGCCAAACTTGACAGCTGAGTCAGATTCATAACCATCAAAAGCAGAGTTTGGCCAGCTAATATCAATTAATGCAACGTGGGAGGGGTCCATCCCTCTGAATGAAAGACCTTCTGTAGTTGCGTCGAATGTGGCTTCATCCACGAGTGTAGATATTGCAGATGTTACAGCTTTCCATTCATCTGGAGATTTCGTTTTAGCTACGAAAACCAACTATATCGTTTATTTGGGAGCAAATGAGAGGTATTAAGTATTGCTATAAAAGTACAAAAATGATTCATGCTGATATAATTTGCCTAGAGCCCTCAATCGCAAGTTTTGTTACCCACTCACTTTCGTACGGGAATAAATGGTGTCATGTTTTTGAACAGCTTAATCTCGCATAATTGAAAAAGGGGTTTGCAACTTTCTGAGGTTTATTAAATTAGTAAGTTTCCTGGCATTCTTATTATTAACGGTTATTCTGGTTAAGAATAGTTTCTCCAAGTATGATTACACTTGGTGCATCTATAAAATTGAGTTGTAGCTTCATCAGCTGATCTTGTTTGAAGCATCCACCAGAAAGCAAGATTGTTACCACATTTAGGACAGTCTGTGCTAGTAGTGGGCAGGGCATCTGGCATCTTATCTGCCTCTACTACTTTTAAAACACTTCCTGCTCCACCATCAAAATTAGTCGGTGAATTTGATGAGGTAACTGAAAGTTCTTCCGTAACTTCCCTATCTGTTGAAAAACCACATTTGGGGCAAATTAAAACACCTTCGTCATATCTTGATTTCAATCTACTTTCACAAGTGGGGCAGAATTTCAACCCGTTTTTTTCACTCCTTCGCTTGCGAACGCTGAATTCATTAGTTGTTCTAAATTTTCGACATTTTTTGTACTTGACTCAATTGATTTATGTAATGTATCCATCGCAGAACTACCCTTTGAAATAACTCTCAATACGTAGTCCTTTATGAGTTGATGCTTCAATACAACCCCGGCAAATTCAATATTTTTGTGTTTCAAAAGTTCATGTTGAACGATATATAAAACTGAAATATCTTCTTCTTTTATTTTCAAATCAATAGTTCGGTCATCATTTTCTTCCAGCTCCAAAAGCATTATACAGACAACTACTTATTGAGGATATAAATGATACCATTTATGATGATTCTTGAATAGGCATGATAATTTTATTTCGAATGTAAAAATTTCCTCTTTGAACACGAAAATTGACGGGAGAGAAATGTTAGGACTTGACATGGGATTCAAAATAGGGGGTAGAATAAGAGATGTTTTCGATCAAAAAAATTGGGAACGAGCCTACAATAAACATGACAATATATTCAGAGTCGTAATCGAAATAGAAATCCGATCTGGAAGAAAGACAATATTAGCAACGAAACTTGTAAGGAAGGCCCTCCTTTTTTGGACTCGCAATCCCAAAATACAGCACAGAATTTGGGTACAGATAGTTAAAGATGACAGCAGCTTCTATCCTCTAAGTTTGGACGAAGCAAAAACTTTGTTATTTGATTTCAATAAAATGTTTGAGATAGAGGGAGGTTTATTGAAGATGGGAAATAATAAGGTTAGTGCGAAAATACTGGTGTACTGGGGGAAACACCTTTTTACAGAACCCCAAAAGATTTCAGGTAAATCAGAGGATATTGAAGTAAGCCGTAGTTCATGATCAACCTTTATTGTACTAAGAAAATGGCGCTTCTCATTGATTAATGAAAAAAGCATACTCTGACAATTGGCTCGCGTTAGTCTATATATCTCCAATACAGACTTCAGTTAATGGCAAAATTCGATGGTATAAAGGGGCAAGAACTGTTAGACGTAGAAGAAAATCCCAACGAAATCACTTTAATCTTCAAAGACAATAGATACTTGTTCGTAAAGCTTGAAAACGGCAAAATTATCTGTGACTCCGTGCCTGAATAAATAGGGCGTCTGAATTTTTAACGCGCGTTACAGATTTAGGAATTGAATGGGAATCGGTTAATCCTAGATTCTGAAAATAGTTATCAATTTTCTTACATTATCTTCCGCAAAGTTATGATATTTGTCATTAATTAAAAACGACAAGATATTGTTAATAAGCTTGTGGTATTTTTGGTTAAGTGCCTGATGCACTATCGAGCAGATGAAATTAAAAATGACAGCTTTATTGGAAAATCAGTTCAGCTGAGAGGATGGGTTTATCGGCTCAGGAAACAGAAAGACAAGAATTTTGTTCTAATTCGTGACGACCGTGGGGGAGTGGTCCAATGTGTATTTTCTAGCAACATAGGTTCCGATCTAACGATAGAGTCTTCTATCGAGGTTAGGGGAACAGTGTTTAAGGACGATAGAGCTAAGGAAGGGGGTTATGAGGTCAGATGCGAAGAGTTAAAAATAATAGGCAAAGCACCTGCGGATTTCCCAATCGGCGAATACCAGAGCATTGACCTA
>DASWDL010000124.1:0-5052 GCA_036395315.1 Nitrososphaeraceae archaeon | reverse complement strand
CAGCCAGAAAAATATGAAGATGTTATTTTTGTTGTTTTCGACACCCTTTTATTTCAATATGATCTCTTTATTTTTGAATGAAATTCTTTGGTAATATTTTCTGCCATAGACCTGCTTACAAGTTCGGAGTAATGGTTTTGTTTATTCTATCAATTACAATAATACTTGGTTTTTTATCTTTTGCGTCTTTGTCTAATACTATTAGATCATTTCCAGAAAATGCAGCTACCCAAAAACAAAAACAACAACAATTCATGGACTTGGTAGCAGTATCAAATGAAACAAGACAGTCAGGTATATTACAAAGCATATCCTCTGAGCGAAATTTATCAGATAAAGAAGAAGATAATGATGGTAGCACCTCCCCAAGATCACTTGACTCAGACCTTGACATAGACGCAAAAAACACGAATAACTGGATGACAGTCAATCACGATATTTACGGTACCAGACATAGTAATCAGACAATAATCAACAAGGATAATGTAGCCACATTGCATGTCAAATGGATATTGATTAATGATCATGAAATACAAGAACCACCCATAATTATAGGCAACAAAGGATACGTTCAAGATTATGCTGGTACTGTTATAGCATTTGATGCTGGTAGTGGAAGAGTTCTTTGGAAAGTTAAGCTAGGAAATGGTCCGACAATGGGTTTGACCTATAGTAATGCAATAGTCTATGCAGCTACAGCGTACAACGATACGGTGGTTGCAATTAATGCAACAGATGGTAAAACAATATGGGAGTCAGAAACTCTAGGTAATCCTAGGACAGGCTACAATATTCCTTCGTTTCCAATCGTTTGGAAAGATTATGTAATAGTGGGTTCAGCTGGCGGCGGTGACGTCCCTAATGGTGTTGGAACAGTAAGAGGGAATATTACTGCACTCAATGGTACTAGTGGTAAAATAATTTGGAATCTGCATACTACCACGGGAGAATGGGTTAACCCACGTTCAGCCCCTGACTATAACTCTGGAGCAAATGATTGGTCTGGCGGTTCACTAGATCCTGAAACAGGGATTGTATACATACCCTTAGGAAGTCCATCACCAAATTTTAATGCGAGTACAAGACAAACACCTAACTTTTACTCAAACCATATGATAGCTGTTAATATCACTAATGGAAAAATGATATGGGCTACGCCATTTGTAGCTGATGGAACTGTTCTGAATGTAAGAGTACCTGATACACATGATTGGGATACGTCATGGGGAAGCAGTATTAGTAAAGTTACATTTGACAATGGGACACAAAAAAAGATAGTCATAGGTCATGATAAAATGGGAAATGTCATCGCAATGGACGCAGCTACAGGAAAAGAGATATGGTGGAAGACGCTAGGAAAGCAATACAATATAGATGCAATTCCATCACCTACCGGCAGCGGGATGATATGGTCTTATGGAGTAGATGGGTTTCATGCAGTAGATAATAGCAATAAGACTCTTTATATCGCAGCTACAAATAGAGGTGTGAACATTTTCACAAATGGAATAAGTGGATACAAAATACCGGCTCCTCATACTATAGAGCAAGGATTACGCAATGGAACTGTAGTTGCATTGGATTTGATAACAGGAAAAATTAAGTGGCAATATCAGACAGAATTCCCTCCACGAGTTTCTCCGTTAGTTACTGGTGATATTGTGTTTGCTGGTTATATTCCATTTACAGAAAAAGCAAAAACATCATCAACCACACATGGCATAAAAACACAAAAAGCCGGAGTAATTTTGGCATTGGATAAAGAAACAGGAAAGAAGCTATGGGAGTTTAATGTGAATGCTCCAATAGGAGATGTTGGACCATCAGTAGGAGATGGAATGCTTTTCGTACCAACCGGTAAAATCGAAGGTTTGCCGAGAGAAGAACGGGTAGGGGGATCCGTAGTTGCATTTGGACCACCATGAGGAAATATTGAAAACATTCCATACTAATTCAAATTAACTAACAACAAGAAGCCTGGCTTAACGCAGAAGATAAAAGAGAAAAGATACAGGCACTATCATCATATGCTAGATTATTAGTGGGTTAAAACAACAGATACGAAATCTATAAAGCTAGGTATACCTTTCTCACATTGAATACAATATACAATCAGGAGAAAGGTCGTCGTTCTGTAGACTGGTCTACCTATCTACCTATACTGATCGTGTTCTCGAAATAAAGATACATGATGCTAATCCGATCAAACTTCCAGCTAGCATTAAGGAGGAGCACCTAGACAACCTTCCTGCAATTAGTATCTGTCATTCATTACTGGGTTAGTCGTTACATTAAATCGTACATGGATATATAATCATGTACTAACCAGCTACAATAAGAGGATGGATATTGTTACCATATTTTCGATTAAAAGTTACCTGTTGCCATCCGTTTCAGAACTGATTCGTACGCACCAATTATCGTAAACGAATTGAAGTCTTGAAATGGATACCGTGAGTTAGAGCTAATCTTCTTACTAGAATACGAGAATGCCATTCCGTCTGTTATTCTGCAATATGCAATCTATTAACATACGATCTTAGCTCCTTACACACATATGTCTTGCTCGGTTCATTTCTGTAATTTTGAGTAACAAATCTAACCTCGATATATACTTTCAAAAGTTAGCCAAACTTTAAACCCAATGATTTTACTTCAAATATAAGTAATGCCTTGGATCTGATATTATGGAGCATTAAAGTGAAATGATAACCAGCTTTCAATAATAAGTAACAGAATTTAATATCACGTTGAATATTGGCATTCTTTTACCGGCACAAGCGAAAATATCATATACAGCAAACCGAGCTGAAAAAGAAGGCTTTGGTTCTTTATGGACATTTGAAATTTTACACATTACTTCTATCAATATATTTATAGTAATAATGTGAATTAATTATACAAGGATTTGAAGCTTGGGGGTTTTATAGTGTCTATCGTGTTTGGTGCAGTCCTTTCTGTTACTCTCAGTAATGTATTATCAGCTGTTGTTCCTGAGGCAAGTGCACAACAACAAATAATACCAAATACAAACATCGCATCATCACCAGGTGTAAAAATTAGCTCACCTGCTAAAGGTCAACAAGTTCCGATTGGAATTCTTACAATCAGCGGTACATCTACAGATGATCCTGTTCATAATTGTCAAGTATCAGTTCTATTAAATGGGATAAAGCCATATCAAAGAACTATCGCAACAGGACAGAATAGTGGTGTGGGAGGAGGAGCAAATGATTACTCGACATGGAAATACTCATTCACTCCTGGTTATGCTGTTATCAAAGAAGGAATAAACAAGATAACTTCCAAGATATCTTGTAGTCCCGTCAATAGTCTTACTAGCTTAAACAAATGGTATAGTGTCAATGTTACAGGCACTGTCAACGCTAGGATTCAACAAGTAGTACAGCCATCTCTCCCTTCGAAGATAGTAACAACAGCAGCGACAGCCCCATTACAGAAAGATAACACAGGTTTACAAAAGGAAACAATATCGACGACTACAAGTCAAAAGATAACTACTGGTGCTACTAGCGCAACTCCTTCTATTCCACTTAATGCATTATATAATAATAATAACAACAACATTCCAAAGCTCCTAGCACTGTCACTTGACGTTACAAAGGATCCAATCAAACGTGGAAGTAAAGAGACTGTCATAACAGAAGTATCTGACACAACCTCAAAAGAAAAGATAACAGGAGCTAAAGTAGTAGGGAAGGTAACAAGTATGTCAGGGGGAGGGGCTGTCAAGGAATCATTTGAAGGTACTACAGACAACGATGGTCAAATGTCATATTCCTGGAAAATAGGAGAAAATGGCAAATCTACTAAATATAAGGTAACAGTACAAGCATCTGCCGCTGGGTATCAAGATGTAACATCTAGTACATCATTTAAAGTGAAACCTGCCTCTACTACTACTTCTACGAACGATCCTGCTAGCAACGATGCCGGCGGCAGCAGCTCGCAGGAGAACTTGAACAAACACAACAATAACTTCAGAGAAGCATTGCATGATACCATAACTGATTTTAGACACGAGATAATCAAAGGAATTAATGAAAGTATTAGAAACGACCTTAGGTAATTTGATTGATAATCTTGACTCGCATTATTTGTCATTATTAGCAGAAGTTTTGAGAGTTTTTCGATCATCGTATCAATCGTTGTGTAAATATATTGGAAATGCAAATTATCCTTCAAGCACTCTGCAATTTCTGTAGGAAAATTTGCTATTTATCTGAACGATATTACGTTATCTTGTTTTTGATTTTCCATGATATATCAACATTAAACCAAGGCAGCAAATACCAACATTCCTAACACTAGCGAAATTCCAGAGAACCATTAACCCGTCAGCAAATAGTTTTGGATATAAAGACCACCTTGGCAGCATGAAATAAGGAAGACAGTAAAAAGACCAACACTTTTCATGAATCGTACAGCTTTTGGGATAAAGTAAGATGTCCCTGGAACTTTCTTAATCTGTCTTAATAGTAATCTTCTTTTAAGCTTGTTTATATTTTCTCTTCTACCTATGTATGTGATTAAGTGAGTCATATCTCTAAGAAAAAATGCAGCCTTGATACCATTATTACTATCAGTATCATCATCATTATCATCATACGCAGTATTACTATATAGTCGCGATATTTCTTGTTTTGTCCATCTGGCTCTATGAATTTCATAAATATTATTGAATGCATCTTTTTGATTACTTGGGTACTTTGGAGTAGAAATTAGAACTCCCTTGTTTCTCACCAAGATTTTCGTTAACAACGATCTTCCTTCTGCTTTATCAAAGTGTTCCAGAACATCAATAAGCAGTACTAGATCATAACTAAAGTCGAGATTATCTGCTAACTTTGATATGTCTCTTGTATACAGGTTGTCATATACAAATTTGTGTAAAGGGGTAATGTAGCTTTCAAATGCTTCCACTCCATCTATTCTTCTTAAGAATTTGTCATAATTTTGTCTTCCATCCCACAATTCTAAATATTCTCGACAAAGTAAGCCATACTTTCCAAAACCCGTTCCAATATCTAG
>DASWDL010000123.1:0-2731 GCA_036395315.1 Nitrososphaeraceae archaeon | reverse complement strand
TTCATCGTAATCTATCTCTGGTAACGCGTTATGGATCAGCCTAACGAATTCTAAATATGTTGTCGTAGTCTTTGCTTGAACATTTTTTTGAATAGGAATATCGATACCCTCTTTCTTACGTCGCTTGATAGTTTCAATATCTGCTTGCGAGTCAGCTTTGTCAGACAAAGTAAGAAACGCTCCGCCTTTTGTTACTCCTCACTCTGGTACCAAAAAAATTCCTGTCCATTACGGCGTCAATGATCCTGTCTGGTTTCAATCCGTTAATCATTAACACGTCTATTCCTAGTGCAGCTATCTTAAATGCTTCTGTAACCTTTCTTCTCATACCTCCTGTAACGTCAGAAAGGACCTTCGAAAATTCGATAGAATTATCTTCAGGACTGACGACATTAATAAGTTTTTTACTCTTCATATCTTTGTAAAGCCCATCGACTTTAAGTGTAAAGATTACTCTGGATGGTTTTAGAACTTTGGCGATAATTGTCATGAGGGAGTCGCCTGAAAGAATTGAATACTTTCCCTTATTTACATGCACGATATCACCGAAGGTTACGGGAATTATTCCACTTTCTGCTATAGTGTTGATTTCCGTTATCTTGGCAGATATTGGTTCTTGACCTTGCATGAAAATAGAAGGCATAATACTGTAAGGATTCATTCCATTTTTTATCATAGAATTAGCTATAATCTGGTTTAGAGCTATCATTGATTCGTGAACAATGGAGATACCATGAGAGTCATACCGGTCGGGCTTGGTATGCATACCATATTTCGTTGACCAATAATGACCAAAAGATCCACCTCCATGAACGAGTACAAGCGGTGTTTTTAACTGCAGCAGTGCATGTGAAATATTCCTTATTGCTTTTAGATTTACCGACAGAGGCCTGTCTTTGAAAGTAATTACCGATCCGCCAAGCTTGATTAACGTTATATCAGCTCTCATATTCAAAAAAGCATCATTTTGGGTGGATTTAAAAGTTAATCTACTAACAGTCCGTCGTAATCAATTTTTATAGGCATTAATTCGCGAGCATCCTTTTCGATTTTAGAAGATACGTCTAATAGTTCATTGTTACGCACTAGAGTTATTATGCATCCGCCACCACCTGCACCAGTAAGCTTTGCTCCTAATGCACCGCTTTTAATACAAACATCTACGAGATAATCAATCTTTTTATGGGATACCCCTATCTTCTGCAATAGCTGATGGTTCTCATTCATTAAGGTACCCAGTTTGGTCTCGTTACCAGTTTTAAATGCTGTGAGAGCACTGCTACAGATGTGGGCTGCAGTAGAGACGAGATCTTCGAATATCGATAGATTGTTCTCCTTGAAACGTCTGACCAAAGAAACCAAAGTCCCTGTAGAATGTCGTATTCCTGTATTTACAACAAGCAATGTTAAGTCCTTTTCTAATTGAATGTTTTCAAACCCCTTCTCCTTCATGTAATACCTTAAACCCCCAAATGTGGAAATAAAACAATCTGCACCAGAAGAATCTTTGTGTATAAGCTGCTCGTACTCTGTAGCCTTGTTGTACAGCCAATTTTTATCCGGTGAATGAAATAACGCATCGATGGCTGCTCCTGTCGCTACGCAAGATGCTGCAGATGAGCCAAGTCCAACACCATACGGAACTTCTGATACTAGATAAATGTCTATTCCAGCATTTTGTTCTCTCTCTGAAAGTATGTCCTTGGCAATTTTGTAAATCGGCTCTAAATTTATATCCATATCTTTGCCTTCTCTTATCACGTTGGCATGGGAGGACGCTGAGTATGATGCAGCCACGCCTAAATCTGATCTTATATTGATACATCTGTCTGGATCATTGTTTAAACTAACAGCGACTCTGATGCGTCTATTAATAGATCCAAGAATAGCAAGGTTGTTATAAATAACAAAATGTTCTCCGAAAAAAATTATTTTTCCAGGGGCTGATGCATTCGCCGAAGTCCTTCTAAAAATCATTGGAAAATTATTGATGAATAGCCTACAACAGATCTGGTATCTCCTTTAACGTCTCCGCTGGTAGCATATTTTAACAACACGCCTTTTGTTGCTCCCAAGATCTTGACTGCCGTCATCACGGAGGCAATTGCACCGTATCCACACGCCGATACATTTAATCTTTCGAGGACAGAGTAGAACGCCGACACATCCAATGATAGTATTGTCTTTATCAACTCATTGTCTTTTCTATGTGCTTCGGCGTTCGGCTCGTAATGTGTAAAGTCAGAAGATGCAATAAGCAAAGTGTCAGTACTAATAGTACATTGCGCTACTGATTTGCCCAGTTCAGACGCAGTTTTTTTGTCTTGCATCATTACTATTATTGGTACAATCTTAACTGGATCTTTTCTTATAAATTGCAGAAAAGGAATTTGGACTTCGAGACAATGATCTCTGCTATGAGCAAAATCATCAAAGTCAACTAAGCCAGATTCTCTTGAAATTCCAAGCGCAAGGTCTGAATTGACCTCAACTTGCCCTAAGGGCGTTTCCCAGCTGCCTTCTCGTGTAGTAGCTACACCGCTACCAATGCCATAATGGTTAGGACCGATCATTACCACATCATCAAACGTCGATGATGATATTTGATAAAATCCGTTCGCGGCGACTGATCCGGAATAAATATACCCAGCATGAGGCGAAACTAATCCGTATATTTTTTGTTTAGGATTTGTAGCCGGGGGTATTTTGCCCGGACCATACTTATCATCTC
>DASWDL010000122.1:0-3395 GCA_036395315.1 Nitrososphaeraceae archaeon | reverse complement strand
TATACGATAGGTTGTCCGAATGTCATTGAAATGATTATTAATGACAACAATTACCTTTTACCCATGACAATGGCCTGTCCTAATTGCGGTTCGATGATGGTATGGTTAAATGGATCGATAAGCCATATTAGAGCAGTTAATTACTATGAATGTAGAAACTGTCACATTAGAGTTACAAAACAACCAGATGGTTCCTACGAAATAATTGAATTAAAATCAGTCTAGATTAGTCTGTTTCAGTTAAGAATATTAAATTTATTCAACTGAGTGATAACAATATGAATGTCAAGAGCCTCAAATCACTTCGAAATAAGATTGAAGACAAAAACGAATTCTTGATTCTGCCAGGAGTATTTGATGCTCTAAGCGCGAGAATTGTCGAGAAGATCGGCTTTGATGCAATGTTTCAAACAGGTTATGGTTCTTCTGCATCGTTGCTTGGACTTCCAGATTTTGGCTTCTTAAACGCTGGTGAAACCATAGATAATGCAAGGAGAATTATTCATTCCGTAAATTTACCTGTCATTGTAGATGTGGATACCGGCTACGGGAATCCATTGACTGTGTGGAGGACAGTAAACGACTTGATAGCGTATGGAGCATCTGGGATTTTCCTTGAGGACCAGTTATGGCCAAAAAGATGTGGGCACATGAGCGGGAAGGAAGTTATCACTTTAGAAGAATTTTTGCCCAAATTGAGAGCAGCCCTAGAGGCTCGAACTGGTCATGAATTTATCATTGTAGCCAGAACTGATGCCCGCGCTCCACTTGGTTTGGACGAGGCAATTGAAAGAGGTAAATCATTTTATAAAGAGGGCGCCGATGTGATTTTTGTGGAGGCACCTCTGTCAGTGGAAGAACTAAAAGAAATCGCAATGAAAATTCCTGCACCATTGGTTGCAAATATGATAGAAAATGGTGTTACACCCACTCTATCAGCGAGTCAGCTTAAACAGATGGGATACAGAATAGCCGTTTTTCCTCTGTCAGGTCTCTATGGGGCTACATACGCGATGAATAAGATATTTTCTAGTCTGAAGAAAACAGGATCTACTCAAGAATGCCGAGATATAATGATGAACTTTCGTGAATTCAATGAGTTAATTGAACTTCAAAAGTTTATGGACATGGATCGCAGATACTCAAATCGTACGCTTTAAATGATATTGTTCTCTTATGAGATATTCAGTAAATAGAATAATATGAAAATAGCCTCAGTGGTGGGCGCCCGGCCCAATTTCGTGAAAATGGCGCCAATTCATGATGCCATTCTTGCCTCTAAAAATGATCATGTTATAATTAATACTGGGCAACACTACGATTATGAATTGTCCGATATCTTTTTCAAAGACTTCCAACTTCCAAAGGCAGATATCGATCTAGGTGTAGGATCAGGAAGCTCTTGTTTCCAAATTGGTGAAATCTTAAAGCGGTTAGATATCGCACTTGCAGATATTAAAATTGATATTGTTCTCGTCTACGGGGATACTAACTCCACTTTGGCCGGTGCAATTAGCGCCAATAAATGTGGCTTGAAATTAGGGCATGTGGAGGCAGGTTTGCGTAGCTTCGATGTTACAATGCCTGAAGAGAATAATAGGATTCTGACAGATCATCTCGCTAACTTTCTTTTTGCCCCTACTAAAAATGCGGTGCGAATATTAAATGGCGAAAAAGTAAGGGGCCAGATTTTTTATACGGGAGACGTGTCTGTAGAAATAGTCGCAAAAGCAAAATTAATTGCTAGAAATTCCAACATACTACACAGACTTGGCTTAAAACGAGGAACTTATCTGTTGCTTACTATGCATAGAGCTGCAAACACTGATTCAAAAGAGGACCTTCTCGAATTGCTGAGGGCTGTTAGAGCTGTTGATGACATGGAGGTGGTGTTCCCTATCCATCCTAGAACTAAGAAAGCATTCAGAGAATATGGGTTGTTGGATCAACTTTCGACGTGTAAAAATGTCCACCTTATTTCTTCAGTTGGGTACATAGACCTCATTGCATTGCTTTACAATGCGACAAAGGTAGTTACTGATTCGGGAGGAATTCAAAAGGAAGCATATTTATTAAAAATTCCTTGTATAACTATTAGAGATAACACAGAGTGGGTTGAGACCCTCACGGGTGGTTGGAATAGACTCACTGGTGTGGACAGTCGGAGGATAATTAATGCAATCAGAGCAAACAAGCCACCAGTAAAATACAAGGCTACTGCTTTTGGCGAAGGTGATACTTCTCATCTTATTAGCAATATTTTATCATCTATAACTTGAACACAAATCCCAAATCAAGAAACAGGTAATTGTTAGCTACAATATACGAGAATAGTTTGTTTTAAATAATCACAGTCTTGTGACCTATAACTTTACTAGGGATCTATCGACCACTATCTAGAGATGATCATAGAGAAGAATATCACATGCAATTAAAGCTCATCAGATATTATTCAAGATATAAAAATAGATAGATCTCTGAATTAGTCTCTCGAACCAAAACATTGAGCAATACTAAGAGCCATTTAAAGAGGGAATTATTTTTTTGGGCATTACTAATTAATTTTTTCTATAAATTCCAATTAGATAACCGCTCCAATACCTTGAGTTAAATTTTCTTAAAAAATTCAACCGGTAAGAGAATATCCGCGCCAAGTTTCTAACCATAAAATTAAGTGAATATGCAACTCGATCTTTCTTTTCAAGCTTATTGATAACCAGAGGCTCGAACCCGCTGATGTAACCTGTGAATAATGCAGTTAGGTTCAATTCTTTCTCGAATTTTATCCAATTTTTTATTTTCATTGAATTCAAATTGTGTATGGCCAAATGTCGTGGCGCAGTCTTTTCAAGGAACAATCGGTAAATTCCACCTAGGTTTGGGACACCTAATAATAGAATACCGTCGGGTTTTAAAAAATCCAGATGTTTTTTTACTACGACAGTAAGATTTTCGAAATGCTCAATAAATCCTAACGAATAAACTAGGTCAAATTGCGGCAAGTCTTTATTGAAATTGTCAGAAAATAGATCTCTTTCATAGACTTTTACGTCGATATTTGCAGCTCCAAGATTCATCAATGTTTGCTCGTTACCAATATTCGAATAGTCTAGGGAATGGAGGTGGTAGTTAAAGTTTCTGGCCATGTATATTAAGTATTGGCCAGGGGCTCCACCAATTTCCAAAACGTGAAAGTTTTCATTTACTGGCAGGTATTTGTCAAAAACATCAAGTATTGCGTTAATGCTCAAGCCCCTGCCTGTTCTTTTTATTTCGACAGGTCCGGTATTGGCGGTTTTCCAATAATTCTCCCAGTAGTCCTTTTCTGTGAGTTCGTTGGGGTCAGTCAACTGATAACTTGTCTACTAATTCAAAATTTAAATCTTGATTATAAA
>DASWDL010000121.1:0-5858 GCA_036395315.1 Nitrososphaeraceae archaeon | reverse complement strand
AGGAATGCCTTTCAATCTTTGTGATATCCAAAATGTCCTCAGTAAGCTGCTGTAAACGGATGGCATTTCGAACTATTATATCGAGATATTGTTGTGTTAGTTTAACATCTAAGTATGAATCTTGTGATAGCAAATGTTGAGACAAAGCAAGTATTGGCTGGATCGGAGTTCTCAATTCGTGGGCTGCCACGCTGATAAACTCATTTTGCAGCTTACGGAACTTTTAAAGCAGATACGCGAAGAGTCAGAAAAATTACAAGGTATAGGAAAATAATCCTCTATGAATTGACATAAACATCTACTGTTTAAATATAATTTTGTTGATATTAGGAGTGTATGCGCTATTGGTGGATTTGTCATTCAGATGTGCCTTTTACTGAAGAAGAAATAAAGCGATTCATTCAAAAATTAAAAACTAGAGTAGCCTCTTTACTCATATCTATTTTCTATGTTCATCCGTCACTTGACTCTAATAGAACGTAAGTTATATTTTGTCAACCTTTAAGGTAGGTTTCTTTCCTTCCAAGTCTTGTACGCTGTATTCTAGAGCAAATTTCTTTCCTTCGAAGCCTTGCGCATTTCTAAATAGATACGAATATCTCTCTTCCATTTTAGCCAAATGTCTGGCTAAATTATATTCATCGACTAATTCTTTAACATTCATCCCCGCATTTTTCATCAAGTTACAAATTATGGCAAGCTCCTTCACATATCCCTAAATGAATCTATAATCTTGTCCAAATTTCCTAATTACATAGTAATGATCCTAAATATAACGTAATCATTGCTGCAAGTAGTCTCTTTCTGGGCGTTGCCTTGGTAACGATTCTGTCTGGACCGGTATTAACGCCCCCTTCTAACGCTTTAAGTATGGATGAAATTTCCGTCTGCAGAGAAAAAATAATCAGTTCCGAACATGGGATATTATTCTTCTCCAGAGCAATTCAGAGCAGCAGAATCATTCTGCTATGTGAAATAATGAAATTTGCAGTTTAGGGCTTATGTCCTAATCTTTTTTCAATTACTTTCTTTATTTCATCTGCCTTGGAAAACAATGTCCGATTAATTTTTGACCTTCCTCCTGGAGTTAGTTTAATTTTTTTGTTTAGGCAAAATATTGTGTATCTGTCTATTATCTGTGCAAAGACAGCACCCAAGAAAAAATCCAATTGGTTATCGATTATCTTATGTAAGTCATACGCAGGATTTAGGAGGACTGATTTGGTAATTTGTATTTTATCCAGAACTTCTTTCGTAGAAATCTTCAATCCATCTAACAATAATTTTCGTCTCTCCTCAGGTTCCAGAGATAACAATTTGACATTTAGGTTTATTCTATCTTTCTTTTAATTAAGGGAAAGCGAATCTTTAGAAGTTATTGTTAACAAGAGGACTAGCCTTCCCACATAACATAAAGCAGTTGGAAATAGATGGGCCGACATGAATGGACACCATCGATGACGAAGCCCTGTGAAATACACCTTAGAATGTTAAAGACTTAAGAAAGAAGATTCTAGATTCTTGAATTAACATCGATTGGCGAGAATCGCAAGGCATGGAGCAAGCGCTAGGCCCATCAGCGTCATGACTTCACAAAAAGGGTCTTGTAGCACCACACACAATAAAACACTAAACGATCTAAAATTAAAGCCGTTGACTTACAGCATAGTTAAAATCCTCTCTGCTGTGAGGTACACTTGATAGATTCCTATGTCTGAGAGACGTAATAGTACACCTAATAGGAGAATACGAGACTTGCTTAAGAAACGCGGCCCAATGGAGAATTGACATTCAGGTATTACTGAAAAACCAAAATGATAGACGATTTATAGAAACTATTATAGAGAGACTTGATAGAGCGGCCGACAATTTCAGAGGATCGATAGAACATTAATAACCGATGGGCCAAGACGATATTCCAATGCATAACTCGACAGAAGATAACATGACAGTATACCTAACCAGAATTCATTAAGCAATTTCAAACTGAATTACTCTATACATTATTTAACTGTGACAAATTGGATGATATATTCAGTACTACCTTAGAGAACGCCTTCTATTGTGTCACGAAAGCTATTGACAAGATTATGACAGGTGATATAGATACAATGGATTTAGTTATTTCAAAGCAACTTAGAATGGACATTTCAAAGTATAGGAATATCTTTACACACGTGGCTGCCGCTATTCAATTAAGTAATCTGAATGGCAAGCGGCCCATGAAGGGAGATATTATACAGTACGTTTACACAGACTCTCAGCATCAAAACCCACTAAATAAAGTTATAACGATAGGAATTGGTTTAGATAATAATTCTGAATTAGAGTATGATAGAGAAAAATATAAAGAAATGTTGCTTGATGCGTAATATGGAGTGATAAGACCTGGTTAATTCCCAGTATTATCAGAGGAATAACAGGTAGCGTTAGATTGATAATGGGCCTATCAATAGTTTCTTGAGCGTTTTCTTCCAATATATTTTCATGATATTGATATGTAGAGAAAACTGTAACTAATGCAAAAGCTGCAGTCGCATAAACCATTTTCTTTAGCTTAGTTTTTCTGTAAGTAGAAATGGACAATATTGACAAAAGAATTGATATACCAATAGTACTAGCAACAATTACTAACTCTATCTGACCAAATGCATCCGTCTAACAAAGATCAGAATGGACTCGGTGCCATAGTATATCTATTTACCTTTGACATTTAGACGCTTGTACCACAAAGGTTTATAGTTCTTTATTCGGTGGTTTTTAGACATGTATAAGCAAAAATTACTCACATTTATTCTAACATTGATATTCTCGATGATTATTCCAAGCATGTTTATAGTTTCTTATGCGGAAAATGCAACATCCACAGAGAACTCAACCAAATACAAATGCAGCCAACATTTACAATAATCATACAATGACTCTAGGCAAAAATATCAAGAATCTGGTAATACTAATTCCGAACGAAGCACATGAACCTCCGGGGCTGCCGAAGGAATTGAGAGTAGTCAATCAACCATACTTACCACAAAATGTGGTGGCCAATGTAGGTACTACTATAGTATGGTTTCCCACAGACGTACCGCACAATCATCAGGTAAGCGTGGCCGATAAAAATTCAAAGACTGTGTTTGATAGCGGGGTTATTAAGTTCAATACTGCTTCTAGGCCGCTGAATTTAAACGATAGTGGTACTTTTACTTTTTATGAACCGACTAAGAATCCAAAATATCCAAATTTTGTATTGAATGGAACAATACATGTATTAAACCAACAATCTTCTTCTAATACAAATTCTTCCACTGGCAATAGTCCTGATACAATCTTAACATACATGATACCAGCAAAAGAGCTTGACAAACGCATATCAGAATTCAAGAGTAAAGGCTTTGGAGTTGACAGCACATATAATTTCAAGAGCTTACGTGGTGGTGGATCTGAAGCTGGTGGTGACACTCAGGAATATCTTGTAGTGTTGAGAAGTTCTGGTAAAGGCTTAGATGAAGTGACATCAGCTTTGAAAGAGATTACGGCTACAATGCCATATACTTGAGAAGTAGATGGAGTATAAGATATGATGACAAATAATATTAACCGTAGCACGAATCGATATACCTATCTATCGATCGGTTTACTAATAACACTAGCTTTGATATTTTTGTCTGTAGTACTCTTTTCTACTGTAAGTGCATTTGATCCAAATGCAACAAAATATGTATTTGTCAAGAAATGGGGTTCAAGAGGAACCGGGGATGGACAATTCCTTCGAATACACGACATTGATTTCAATCCTTCAGAAACACGTCTTTATGCGGTGGATAGGGATGGCAATCGGATACAAGTATTTGACAAAAATGGAACATTCCTTTTCAAATGGGGTTCAAAAGGAACAGGAGACGGACAATTTACTATACCTTACAGTGTGGATGTCGATGCTCATGGTAATGTTTGGGTTGCAGATAGAGAAAATCATCGAATTCAAGAATTTGACAAGGACGGTCACTTCCTTTTCAAATTCGGCTCTTTCGGTTCAAAGCCTGGTCAGTTTAACAACCCAAGACAAGTAGCCGTAGATAAAGACGTAAAATTCCTGTATGTTGCTGATTCAAAAAATAATCGTATTCAGAAATTTTATACCAATGGAACATTTGTCAAAAGCTGGGGGGCACTTGGTTCTGGCGACGGGCAATTTAGTCTACCTGTTACCATCATAATGGATTCTAAAGGCAATTTAATTGTAAATGACAGAGGAACCAACCGTGTTCAAAAATTTGATGCTAATGGTACTTTTCTCCTAAAATTTGGTTCAACAGGAAAAGGAGATGGACAATTTGCAGAAGTAGAACACATGACTACAGACAAATACAATAACATATACGTTAACGACCCGCAATCAGGTCCTAATGGTAGCGGTATGCCTCGTATCCAAAAATTTGACACCAACGGCCACTTCATTACAAAATGGGGTTCATACGGATTAGGCAATGGTCAATTTGTAGACCCAGAACATAACGCAGCGGATTCGGATGGAAATATTTACATTACAGATAGGAAAAACAACAACATCCAGGTATTCAAGCCTCTAAATTAGGAAAATGAATTTGAACTTATCGCATGCATGAATAATGTCCTTATCTCTGAAATTTTTTTGGCAAATTTGTGGTCGCACGTTTTCAATTTACCTTGTACTATTAATCTTCAGCCCAACGATTCTGTTAACCTATGCTCAACCAGTACCTGTTCAAAACTCCGGCCTACCATCACCAGCTAGTAACAGTCCACCTCTAACTGTCAATACATCAAAGACGTTTAGAGTAGCTGTATTTGGTGATGTAGACTCCAATCCTGGGCTAACCAGACAACTAGATTTAATGAATAAATATCATGTTCAAACTTTGTTGTTAGCTGGTGATTTTGAGTATACTGACGGCAAAGCAGTCCTGGACGATTTATCAAAGCATGGATTCAACAAAAATAATTCTGATATTGTAGTTGGTAATCACGACTCTGGTAGCAATGTAAATTCATGGCTTGGAACTAATAGGACTTTTGGAAAACATGATTTTGCCCAAAGAAAGCTCTCAGTCTTCAATATTGATGCTAATACTAAATTTGGTTGTTCCAGCCCTCAATTTCTGATAATTAAAAGCAATATCGAGCAGTCACAGGCTCAATACAAGTTTGCTTTAGTTCACCAACCGTTTGTTACTGTAAAGAGTACTCATTCAGACAATGGACAGTTCAATTGCTACAACCCAATGTTCAAAGCTAATAATGCAAGTGCAGTTCTCCAAGCTCATAATCACAATTATCAGAAAGAAATTGCCTCTAATATCCTCTATGGAGTTTATGGAACCGGAACCCATGATGAAGGCTCTAACTTGTATCCATGCGACTCAAAGACTGACCAAAACGGAGTACCAGCATTATGTATAACAGGAGAGAATGGCATAACTATTTTAGATTTGCAGATAGGCAATGCTAGTTCAAGACACATTGATGGCTGGTTTATAAATAATGCGGAAAAGGTAGTTGACAAGTTCACTTTAGACAATTAAGAAATTCTTCGCTAATTATTTGATCTAATATAACAGACTAGGACTCGATAAGCAGATGACGATCAGATCCCAGATCAACTTTCTGATTCAGCTCCTGGTTCTTTACAAGCTAGATCATCACGAATGGTATCAAGTCATAATTAGACTAGAATATATGATTGACAAAAGAGTATTGGTACTTTCCGGAATACCTACTCGACCTATGTTATCATTTCTTTTTTTATAATGGTGAAATGGTCCTTAGCATTTCCATCTCGACTATCATAAAAGGTTCCTATCAGTTTTGTTCCATTATCTACG
>DASWDL010000120.1:0-7878 GCA_036395315.1 Nitrososphaeraceae archaeon | reverse complement strand
AATCTTTGACAAGGACAGAATTCTAACAAAAGCAAATGAATACGAGAAGATGAAGGAATATATTCCAATTATCGCCTCAGTATTATCGACTGTTCTGGCGGCAGTGATAGCGGCTTTAAAGGGATAATGATAGATGACATTCAAAGAACTCAGAGCTCAACTAAGCAGATTACAGCAACATTCTGGCTACAAAAGTAATGACGATTACGATTATTTACTTAATGATTCAAAAGGAATCCCCTTCTGGCCCCATCAGATAACAAATGAAGAACATTCTAGATTAAGGAAGGATTATTTAACTGATAGAGGTAATTCAACTTGCTGCTTCTGGGATTTAATCGGTCGTCCAGTTAAACACAATGAAGAAAAACCACTATTCGATTACCAGCAAATTATTTTAAACGTATTAGAATATTTTCAAAAAATAAGGATAAAGAAGTTTCGTGGTGCTGGAATAACACAACTATTCCTAGAATATCCTGCATGGTTATCGCTATCTGGTAATAATTACAGAAACAAGAAGGCGTTCATTATAACCGGCATCACTCAAGAACTTGCTAACGATCATATCCTAAGATTAAGGAATCTTTTTCTACAATTTTATCCTGGAGCGATTCAAAATATGGATTATACTCAGAGAACTATTACCCTTAATGATTCGGTATTCAGGGCATACCCCGCAGCTAATCCAGAAGCGCCCAGAGGAAAAACTGATGTCTTCTTTATACTAGCAGATGAATTTGACCATCATACGAGAAGACAGCAGGAAGATATGATGTCCGTTATTACTCCTTACCGACCTAAATCTGATACTATGATTGTCCTTAATTCTACAACAAAGAATCCTCAAGGACTATACGCAGAGATGGATAAGCAATGGTCAGAATTCTTGAAATCCCTTGAACTAAATAGGGGTAATTTTGATTACAAGGATTTACTTTCCCATTCACCAGGTTCAATAGACTACATACAAAAAATAAAAGAGAAAATAAAACATCATTACTTTTTGCTAGAATTTGACTATCATTGGGGCGTAGGCCCGGGTAAAATCTATACCCAAAAAGAGATTGATGAGATTGAAGAAGATAGAACTTTCCCAGGGGAATTTTGTTTAGAATATGCAGGAGAATTAGGAAACGTATTTTCTCCAGTATTAATCGATAGAGCAGTTCAATTAGGTGAACAATTCTCTGAAGATAAGATACCAGTCAACAAGCATTGTCTACATTCATGTGGCGTAGATCCAGGGTTTGGTTCAAGTAGGACTGCAATCGTATTGACTGAACACAATAAGGAATTAGGAAAGATTCGTGTGTTATACGCAAAGGAATTTGGCGAAACTAGACACTTGAATCATTCAAAGATTGCAGATATTTGTTTCGACCTTCACCAGAAATACAAGAATACATGGTTCTTTATTGACGGCCAGAATAGGGGATTCATTACCGATCTAAAAATAAAATTTGGAGAAGATCCAGATTATGAAAAGATTGATGACGTATCCCCTGAAGACAATAGAGTAATTCCAGTCACCTTTGTCACAGAGCACAAAAACATGTTATCTAATCTTCATACCTTCATTAACAAGGAATATTTAGCAATCCCTGAAAAGTTTGATAAATTACTTATTTCACTAAAGACCGCTGTAGCAAAAGAATACTCTCTTGATAAAGAACAGACTAGTTATGACGATTTATTAGATGCACTTAGATTAAGTTTGAAAGGATATAAAATGAGGTGATTGATTAGTCTAATCTTGTCCTATTTGGCATTCTTCATAATTTGTAACTTTCAACCCTTTCTTTATTGCTGCTATTGCGTCAGGATCTCTTATCTTATTTCGTCCAGGTCTTGACATATTTTGTCTATCTCTGAATTGTTGTAGCCTACCCTTTCTTCTTGTCTTTCTACCTCTAGAATCGTATCTTAACGCTTCCACTGGCTGAACTTCATTAGACGAATCTGAATCTGGATCTACCTCTTCCACATCCACAATATCAGAAATTTTCGATTCCCTTTTAACCTCAGAAGTTGCATATTTTCTTCCACATCTGTAACATTGCTTCCAATGATCATAGTCACGCGGCACTGATTCATCCTTCCCTAGAATTACAGGGCCTAAGTATTGAATAACGTTAACCTTATCATAACAACTAGGACAGTAACTTCTTTCTTTATCTTCCTCATCTTCCTCGTTTTCGATTACCCCTACTACTCAACTAAAAAACTATGAGAATCCGTCAGACGACATAAACCGCCACGATTCCAATTCCCTTCTAACACATAGTGATTCTTTGCTATTTGTCCTTTAGTAACATCTCCGGTTCCGGTTGCTGTGCCATCACTTAATGCTATGCTAAATGTTCCACTAACCGCCTTCCCTTTGTCAGTAGCGGAGAAAGTGATAGCCGCTGGCTGACTTGTGCCATCAGGACAACCCAGAGTTCCCTTTCCCTCACCAGTAACGAATCTACCTACAACAGCCGATGCTTGGGGAGAAGTGCTGGCCGCGAAAATTCCTGCAATAACTAATACTAATGTAACTATGGTCATGCCTACGAATTTTGTATTTTTCCTCATTGGACATACTTAGCACTACCACTTAAGACTATTCTGTAACATTTTTCATTAGACCTGCCCTTCTTGTGAGTTTCGATTTCTTCAATACCCTCTAAATGTTGATTTATTTACTCTCCACTTCTCTTGAAGGTTTGGTCAAGCCAGTTAAAAATTCTCTGATTTGATAGAGCTGGGGCACCGGATTGACAATGTTCTTCAGCTCCCTCTTCTTCTGTAAATAAGATATGTGTCTTAGGACAAATAAGTGCATTGAATACTTTTTGTGGTTGTCCAGGAAATGAGTCATCTTTCTCTGCTTCAAGAACAAGCGTTGGACATCTAATTTTGTCGGCAACACCGTCTAGAGTAAAGCTTGTACTTTTCTGTATCAACTCAAAGGGAGTTTTGGACCCTGTTGTCCACATTCCATGTTTCATATTGAACTTTAGATTATGGTCTGTCTCCATTAGGATTTCTAAAATCGCATTAACCACCTTTTCATCACCATTCTCATAGGCTTTACGTAGGGCTGGAGGAAATGACGATTCAAGGGCTTGGCGTCCATCGTACACGCCATCGTTAAAGATGCAAGCAGATATCCTATGCTCGTAAGCAGCGGCTCTGGCAGCCAGGTAACCGCCCATACTTATACCCATCAAAGCTATTCTTTGTTGATCTACTTCTTTCCGATCTAGAGCATAATCCATAACGGGTGTCACGACTTTTTCCCAATCAAATCTAAAAGGTATTTTCGCTTTCCGTATTACTCCTCCTTGTCCTGGACCCTCAAAGGTCAGACAGTTGTACCCTCTTTGTAAAGCTGGAGCAGGGTGGAATCGAACCCCCCATGCGCTATCATTGTTGGTCTTTTTTTATTCTCACCAGCAGTGTACATATGTCCTGGCAGTGATGTTCCCTCGTATGGTATTTCTATTGATTCGATGGTAGAGGAAAAAAGCTCTGCAGCCTTGTTAAAACATTCTTTGCTTCTTCCCCACGTCTCTAAAATCCTTGGATCTTCTGGATCTATAAGAAGAAATTCTGCAGCTCTATAGTAATTTGAAGCCCGAAGATATCCATCTCTTGCACTTGCTTTATGACCTGACGAAAATGATTCATCGGCATATTTATTGACTCTTTGAGCTGTCTTTAACCATTGAGAGTACCAGCTTTCAAAGTTGCCTTCCTCAATACGATATGCGGTAGAAAGACATTCCCCTATATCAGCTCCTCCATAATATGTCTGGCCTATCGTTCTCAGCAGCTGCGAAGAGAAGGTAGGATCTTGAAATACTATTTTCATTTCAAATATTTGGTATGAAAGGATTTAAAAGATTTCTTACGTGCCTTGTAATAATTTGAAATAGTGGATTCGGCTATTACTACTCTCTTGCTCGTTCAATCTGATCCATAATAAATCTCATAAACTGTCTTGTCCCCACTTAGGATTCTCTTTTGCTTCGGAAAGAAATTTCTTAGCCTGTGTATCTAAATCTCCCGAATGGATAATAGTCGCTGCACTATTTGCCATGAAATTTATGATCTGAATGAAGTGTCTTATTTCCAAAAGTATTTAGAAAGTTGGGAATATTGTAACCACTGCTTTAAGTTGTATATTGACGTTGACTAGATAGCATGTAGCAACATGCTGTAATATGTTAGATTAAGCTCATCTATCTAGTAACACTTTGCCTTTTTGTAGCTACATCATTTTCTTGACGGAAATGCAGTTGTTAGTTGAGGAAATAAATAATAGGCTAAAGAGGGTTGAACGGATTGTAGTTGACCCAAGGAAATGAATAATCATAAAATGACCGTCAAGTTAAAAAAATGAAGTGGTGCTTGGTAGCACTACTGTGTCTGGAATGATGGAATTTCACACGAAAAGTCATTTAACACATTTCCAAATTTACATTTGATTTCTTTTGAATCACCAATCTGGATTTGTATTCCTGTTGGATTCTCTATTTTATCTACCGCCGAATCTTCTTTATTTTTGCATCAATTTTGTCTTTACTTGCAAATGGATTAGCAAGTCCGGTCGTATTTCCGCTTGCTTGAGTATTGGTACTAGTATCGCTCATTTTTATATAGCCTATCGTTGGAGATTTAGCAACGTCATCAACATACAATATTTTACAATATTCGCATTACCCCAACAGGAGCCCTCACTTCACCTGCAAATGGAGATTTGAAACCAAAGAAAAAGCTTTGTTATTTCAAAAGCCTAAAAAATTGAACCAATTTAACAATAAAGGTTTGACGATAACATCTAATCATAACAAATGTTTATCTTTCACTAGTTTAGATTGACTTATGGTTTGAATTAATGGTAAATGACGTTCAAAAATTATTTTTACTTATTTTTAATATTATTGTATTGACGTCATTTGTCGTATTATTTAGTAATACATACGCATTCCTCTATCCAGAAGTACATGAAAAAACTCTGTATGAGATAACAAATCAGTCATCTTCAAAACAAATTGCACACATTCCAGTTGGAAATGCACCTGAGACTATAGGTGTAAATTCACATACAAATATGATGTATGTTGCTAATTATCTTGATAACACAGTATCTGTAATTGACGGAGAAAATAATACAAAGATAGGAAATGACATACCAGTTGGAAGTTCTCCTGAGGCTATAGGTGTAAATGAGGATACAAATACAATTTATGTCGCCAATCTAGATAATAACACAGTATCTGTAATTGACGGAGAAAATAATACAAAGATAGATGACATACCAGTTGGAAAGGGACCTAGGGATTTAGCTGTAAACCAATTGCATGATATAATATATGTCGCCTATCAGGACAATAATTCTGTTTCTGTAATTGATGGAGAAAATAATACAAAGATAGATGACATACCAGTTGGAACTTCGGGCGATATAGATGTTATTTCGTCATTAGGCACAATTTATGTTGCCAATAATGATAGTGATAGCGTCTCTGTAATTAGTCTGACAAATAATACAAAGATAGATGACATTCCAGTTGGAAAGGGACCTGGGGATATAGGTGTTAATTCTGATACAAATACAATTTATGTCGCCAATGATGATGATACTGTTTCTGTAATTGATGGAAATAGTAAGACAAAGATAGGAAATGACATACCAGTTGGAAAGGGACCTGGGGATATAGGTGTTAATTCTGATACAAATACAATTTATGTTGCTAATAATTGGGATAATTCTGTTTCTGTAATTGATGGAAAAGCAAATAAAGTTGTAGCGAAGGTGACGTTTAGCACCGAACCATTTAACGGAGGTCGTATAGAATGCGATAAGGACAAATTAACAGCTCCAATAGGAGAACAATTCTATGTATATTCTGGTTCTCAATGTACTGCTAAACCAAATCAGGGTTTTGAATTTGTTAGTTGGCAGGAGAATTTAGGCAGGAATTCCACTCAATTATTAAAATTTTCATCTCCATCGAACATTGTTGATTCTATTTTAGATTTTTTTAATATGAAGCCTGACAAACAAGAAGCAACACTCAATATTACAAAATTTGGGAGTTTTACTGCTAACTTCAAAGCACTTCCTCCTCCAATTCCGACACAATATGTGGCTACTCTGTTTACAGTCGTTGCTACCGCTTTTATTGGTTCATGGTTAACTCCAACAGTTATAGAATGGAGAAATAGAAGAAAACAGGTAAGTAAATCAGACCATTGTCATAACGAAGCCAAAAATCTGTACAATGATGGTAAGTTAGACAGTAACGATATTGAAAAATTAAATAATTTAAAGGATAATATAACAGACGAGTACACAAAGGGTAAGATAAACAAAGAACAGTATGACAAATTAGGAAATGAAATATCAATAAGTTACAGAGAAATTTTCACAAAAGAAATCAACTATCTAAATACAATATCCAAAAATGATAAAGTAGAACAGCTGTCGCGAATAAAAACTGATATAGAAGATGCGTACGCTAAAGGGAAAATAAACGAATTACATTATACATTACTGAATGAGAGACTTGCAAATTATGAAAAAATTAAATAGAAAGTATCAAATAGAAAATGTTGTCGAATTAGCAACCTGAAGTTAATTCACTTGTCATATTTCTTGGTGATTTCTAATGACCAAGATTAGTCAAACTCAAACTAATATTTGGTTCTAATTTCCTCCATTTGCCGACTCCTATCTTTTTCTTGGAAAAGTTCAAGTGCTCGAAAGCTAGTCAAAGTTTGTGTTATGAAAAGGATACTCCTCAAATAGGCAGAGTCATGAATTTAGTATATGAAGTGGATAACGAGAGAGCACGCAAAGGTAGATAGAATAGCTTGTCCTTGGCTTATTAAGAATTTTATAGATAAGGATCCAGAGTTTCTTTTTGTTGCCGCAGATAAAGTCATAGAGATTGCAAAGAGGGAAAATGCTATTCCTTTTGATATCCCAAATGTCGAATTGGGTCACCATGGTGACGATTGTTCCTTTGATGCAATAATAGAGAAATATGAATTAGATAAAAAAGACCAATCGTTATTAGAACTAGCAAAGATAGTTAGAGGTGCTGATACTCCAAATCGGAAGCTAACACCTCAATCTGAAGGACTGGTTGCCATAGCAACTGGATTCAGCCGTAATTCACGCGATGACTACGACAATATGAGCAAACAATTCCCCGTATATGATGCATTACACACATTTTGCAAATTGCAAATGACCAACTAGCCAAGTTGAATTATTAATATTGCTCATTCTTTTGTATATTAGTGCTTGGCTTATTATTGTAGTTTGCAATGATCAGCTTCTGTTAAGATTCTTTTAATAAGGCCAAAATGTTCTCTAATCTTCTCTGAAGACACATGGGGATGAGTCACAAGCGTCAAAAAGTTATCCACAGTACCAGCATGTTCAGCACGGTCCAATAATTCTCTGAACGCGGAATAGTCATCACCACTCTCGCTTACCACTATCAAATTTAGGTCGCCTTTTTCCAAATAGACCTTTGAATCTTTGAAAGACAACCAACAATCTGTAATAACTTGCCTAAATTCTTCAGTAAATGAAAGGCTGACCTTGATCTGAATAAAGATTTTGCTTTGGAAATTATTATCAAGTATCGCGCAAGATCATCGAACCCTGTGGGAATCCAATCCTCTTTACCCTGGAAGTAAATTCGTTTGGCGCAGTGGTGGAGACGACCAGGCGGGATAGATTCTAAAAGAAGCGACGTGAGGTAAATGGCCCCTACTTGATTCTCGAAAGAATCGCCAATTCCTCCAGTCGATCGAGGAGAAGACTTCTGTTTCGGTTTCGTCAATATCAAAAAAATAACAAGACCAACA
>DASWDL010000119.1:0-6058 GCA_036395315.1 Nitrososphaeraceae archaeon | reverse complement strand
AAGTAGTCGGCCGATACGTAATCGTTCTTGTGTCCTCTGGAACACGTATGTGTCATGTTCAAATTTTTTATCACAGAAATGTCATTCTTTTCTCCATTCACATATACCCCGGGAAAAATTTCGCCACAATTTTTGCATTTTAACATAAGCATTGGCACTTATCTTCAACCAACTTATATTAGATGCCCTCATCCTTATAACTACTGATGCTAATTCCTTGGAGTTCAGTACAAACTGACGACAAATCCTATGCGACACGAGATTCATTAATATTATAGATTGGAAAGTGACTAATTCTTTGATATAAGTTGACTTGCGCCAATCTTGTGACTAGAGTAATAGATTATTTTTCTTATGTTCCTTGTATCGTCTAGAGAACTCTTTATCGATCTCTTCATTTTTAATCACTTCACCCCTTCGCCCTGGTGTCTTCATTGCCTGTTGATTGACCTGTTTCCTCTCCTCGTCTAATTCACTGTATCCAATATGGATGTCATAGATTCGCTGTTTCTTGTTACGTAACTCTTGAGCATATCTCTCTCTAAAATCTGATTCATCACTTAAATAGATAGAATTAATTGATTCCATTCTTCGTTATCACATCCTTTCTATTCGCCATACTTATAAGAATGCATTGTTAAGAATTTCCTAATTTGATTGGTTTATGGCTTAATGAAGTATTTGCTGAAATAATTGGTCAACCAATCAATCATATCATCGCGATCAACTTGGATAATAAACGGTACAATAACCTAGAATAAGACTATCATCGGTATTTATTATGCAAACAATAATTATTTTTCCAATTTTAATGCTACTTGGAATTAATGTCTCTAACCCTTACAATGCTTATTAGTTTTCTCAGATAAGTGAATTGCTCCACACACCATCATATTTAGAATATTCAGATGGCTCTCTAAAATGCGCTTGAATCTCATCCAACCTTTCCAATGAACCATCACGAGTCCTAATCTCCGAGAAAGACGGTTCGGTTCTTATTGATTGCAAAAATGAATAAACCTGTTGATTTGTAACTCCATGCTTTATATCATATTCAATTCTTTTACATACCTTACCTATGCTTCCGTACTTCTTGTTTAACCTTCTTTCCCACCGGGATGGATTTTCGGATAGACCTGTAACAAATTTAACAAGAGTTTGTTCCATGTGTTTAACATGCCACTCGCGCATGGGAAAATTATTTTGTTCCAATTCCAAGTACTTGAACTATGGCGTGGTATATAATTTAATTCATTAGGTGAAAATGAAAGAACTCTAATCAATAAATCCACTTTGGAGTTCAGGAATAATCTATTTCGGTTTGCGATTTTCATCACTTTTAGTCCATTGAGATTACAGAATTCATTTATACTCCTATTATCTTATTTGATTTCATGCCAATATTTATGGACGTTCATAAGGTCCCTTTTGCAGAGGAACACCTCAAAGAATTATGTCAAGCACCAAGAGATGAATTCGGTGTCAGTCATGTTAACTTACTTTACAATAAAGAAGCTAATGTTTGTTTTTGCTTGCTTGATGCACCTGACAAAGAGGCTGTCGAAAAACATCATGAAAAGGCTAACGTCAAGTGTGAGTGGATTACTGAAGTAACGTTGGCTAGCGACTTTAAAACTCCACAGTAAAATTAGTTGTGACCCGACATTAGCTCTAGCGTCCTTATTTCTATCGCAGAGATACCCCCCTCTAACGGAAGCTTGGTGGTCTCTTATTCCAACATCTAAAGGTAGAAATCGAAGGTGATTCGGTACTTAAATTTGATTTAGAAACTTTTCTGTCTACGTAAATTGTGAAGTTGTAATTATTGATGCTTAGGGAAATGGCTAACCACCAAAAAATAAATTAAAAATTATGTCTGACGATCCCTTTGAATCATGAACTACTCTTTACAACGCTCGTATCCGAAACGCTTGAACAACTAAAGAGTATTGTTACTGGTCAAGATATTCCATGTTCTTCATTACCGGAACCTGTTGTCCCCGTTATTCCTTTCCCTGTAAGCCCACCGCCTCCCACTGGCGGGAGCTCAGATTTTCCGAATTGTTCTGCCATTCGCTTGTACATGTTTAATTCTTGCGTTGATAAGGGCCTAATCTTTTTCATTGCTTCCTCGAAGTGACGCATATGTATTTCTAATTCTTTAACATGACTGTCGGCTTCCTTTGGATCTTTATACTTGGATATGTGTTCTCTCATTGAAAGCATTACAGCAGCGGATGAAAGGGATGCTATATCGGCACCAGTATATCCCTCTGTATGATCAGCCAATTGTTCTATATTGACGTCACTTGCCAATGGTTTCTTTTTCGTATGGATTTTCAATATCTGTAATCTGGATTCCTTATCAGGGGGAGGAACGTAGAGTAACCTGTCAAATCTACCGGGTCTTAACAATGCAGTATCTATAATGTCTTGTCTGTTTGTCGCGCCAATTACTATCACATTGGTTAGAATTTCCAGACCGTCTAACTCTGTCAGTAATTGGCTTATTACTCTTTCAGTAACATGCGAATTGCCTAAATCTGCTCCTCTCGTAGGTGCTATCGCATCAATCTCGTCAAAGAAAATTATGCATGGAGCTGCTTGTCGCGCTTTTCTAAATACTTCCCTAACTCCTTTCTCAGATTCCCCCACCCACTTGCTAAGTAATTCTGGACCTTTTATGCTTATGAAATTAGCTTCGCTTTCGTTAGCAGCGGCTTTGGCCATTAACGTTTTTCCTGTACCTGGTGGACCATAAAGCAAGATACCTTTTGGAGGAGTTGCGTCAGCATGTGTAAAGATGTTCTGATATTTTAATGGCCATTCGACCGCCTCCTGCAATTCTTGCTTAACGTTTGGCAATCCTCCAATATCTCTCCATTTGACATCAGGAACCTCTACAAATACTTCCCTCATAGCCGAGGGTTCCATCTCTTTAATGACGTCAACAAAATCTTCCATATTGACAATAATTTTCTTTAATGTTTCGCTTGGTATACTCTCGGAGGAAAGATCAATTTCTGGCAAAACTCTTCTCAAAGCTCGCATGGCAGCTTCTTTTGTTAAAGCCTGGATATCTGCCCCTACAAAACCATGGGACAAGTCTGCGAGTTTTTCCAAGTTCACATCCTTCGCAAGCGGCATCCCTCTTGCATGTATCTGCAAAATTTCAAGCCTGCCGTTACGGTCTGGAACACCAATTTCAATCTCTCTATCAAATCTACCTGGCCTTCTTAAGGCGGGATCTATCGCATCTACCCTATTGGTAGCCCCAATTACTACCACCTTTCCACGTGATTTCATCCCATCCATCAATGACAAGAGCTGGGCAACCACTCTTCTTTCAACTTCGCCTGAAACTTCTTCTCTCTTAGGAGCTATTGAATCAAGCTCATCAATGAATATTATTGAAGGAGAATTTTTTTCAGCTTCCTGAAATACATTTCTCAATCTTTCTTCGCTTTCGCCATAAAACTTGCTCATTATTTCAGGCCCACCTATTGTGTAAAAACTGGCATTTGTTTCGTTTGCTACTGCCTTTGCCAACAATGTCTTGCCAGTTCCTGGTGGTCCGTGTAGGAGTACTCCCTTTGGAGCCTCTACCCCTAATCTTTTAAATAATTCGGGATGTCTTAATGGAAGCTCGATCATTTCTCTTACTCTAGTGACTGCATCGCCCAATCCTCCTATATCCTCATAACTAATTGATGGTGCTCCACCCTCTTTCGAAGCCTGGACTGCCTTTGCACTTTCTTCAGAAACCGTAATCTGTGTATCAGAATTAATTATTACAGGGCCTGATGGATTCGTGGAGATTACGACCAAGTCAACTCGCTGGCCCATTACGCTTATTGGTATCGTATCGCCCTTGCTCATTAACGCACCATTTAGGTATTCGCGGAGGTACTCTTCTGCTCCTATTATTCTCAGGGATTCTGTAGGAGCCAATGTTATGCTTTTTGCATCTTTTGATTCGATTTTTCTTAATTCAATCTGATCATTAATCCCAACATCAAGCTTATTTCTAGCAAAACCGTCTATACGTATGAGGCCCTTACCTCTGTCACTCTCCTTGGCTGGCCAACTTAAAACAACGGTCTTTCTCCCTCCGGAGGAAAGTTCTAAAGCATCGCCAGTAGATATCCCCAGGCGGCGAGCTACATCTGGATCCACCCGTGCTATTTTTCTTCCGACATCCCTTTGCTCAGCTTCCGCAACTTTTAGCGTGATTACTGGTTTTTCTTTTCTAGAACTATTGTCATCAGTATTTGTGGACGACATATTTATGTCAGTACCAGGGTGCACATAACTCTTAAACATTAGCTATTTAGATTATTATTTTAATAACGTTGCAATGAATATCGTTACCGCGTCTCTTCCATATTATATAAAAAACACTGGTAGTCGGTGTTATGTGGACTCTTACAACTTGGGTATTAAAGGGTTAACAATTTCAATTTAGTTATTTGGCTTGGATATCAATTGGCATGTCTCCTAATTTAATTTAATTTAGTCATAATGATGGTTGATTAGAGCACAGTATTGTATCTAACTTTGGGACTAGGTGATTATTGCTTCCATGATGATGGTTTCTCGTCATAATTTGTCATAGTTGTGGCATTTTTAGCTGAAATTTGGTCCCTTAATTCTACGTCAGGAAATGATCCGGTGTGAATATTGATGTAGGTTTTCCCCTGCGTCATTTTATTCAAGAGGTCCTCAATAGACTTGCCGGACATGGGTCCTTGAAATTTAGAGCTTGTGATGTTACCACGAGCCAAAGTTCCGTTTGTTATTCCAGTAGGACCAGTATGGAAAAGCGTAACGATGGGATCGCCGTTTCTTCCTACTTCTCCAGTGTGCAAGTGAGCCGCCATTACCTTGTCCAGTCGAGTAACGTTTATTGTGTACTCGATAGAACCACCTAAGTCTTCCATCCAAACCCAGCCTCTCGCAGACGAGTTGTTGGGTGGGATTTCTTTCTCACCACTGAGTGTGGCAAGAAACTTTTGCCCCAGAGCATGGGCTGGACAAGGAAGTAACAAAGGACACGTTAAAGTAATAATAGTCGCTATAAGAATAACTGCTACAGCCAGAGTTTGATTATACGATATCATGGAGACGAAGGTAAGTTTGTATTTAATATTCCTTCGCTTCGCACGTAGCCAGGTGATCCAGACAATTTCCTCCGACGTCTCGTCTTGGATTTGAGCATCGCCAATATATTCCCCAAATCTGTTAGCAAATATGCCAATACCTGTTAGGAATGTCTTCTTATTACGTCCCGATATGAAACCAAAAGTAGGATTGTTAATGCGAAGACGATGACGCCGTTTGACAGATGTATGGCAACTACGATTGATTGCAATTTAGTAAACACGACGAACATTCCTATAAAAATTTCAAATAGAATAAAAATAAGGGCCAAATATGATACCCTGGTGTGCTTAGACTGGTCCTTGCGCAAAATAATAGTTATGGTTGATATTGATATCGCACTCACGATGGCAAGCAATCTGTGAATATTTTCATACAGCAATTTTGCAGATGGGAGGGCAAAGCCGTTTGGACATAAAGGCCATTCTGTGCACGATATTCCCTGTCTCGAGGCAGTGATAGACCTACCTGAGATCATAGTACTAAAAACCAATATTAATGAAATCAAAGTCAATACGAAGATCTTGTTCAAAAGTCTACCAACTGTTAAAATTTGCCGAATTTTAATTTATAACTGCAAGAAAAATTAATCGCCTGTTGTTTGAAATACTCTATCTTTGTATTGAATTACTACATTAATCAATGTTATTATTATTCAAATAGATGCAATAAGTTGGATATGTTCTTCTTCATCAGTAATATATTTCGATTGGGAAGGAGGATTAAGCTCAGCAATTTTGGACTTTTGGTCAGGTACGGGGATGTTGGCCTACGAATGAGTAGCGTATTGTCATGATTTCTTTAGTGTAATAATTCCAAGATTTGTTTTATCGCGTATGCTGTCTACAAAGTCTACTTAAGATTGGAGTTCACTATAGTTCAACATTCGTGTTCAAAT
>DASWDL010000118.1:0-2631 GCA_036395315.1 Nitrososphaeraceae archaeon | reverse complement strand
TACATAAATGTCCCTACTAAATCATTCTGATCCCTGAATGTTTGAAGACATTGATGAGTATTATCGCCAGTCATCAATTGTATAGATATCAGCCAAATCATAACCAGGTTCGTTTGGTTTATGCATCGATATTCCTTGCATATCGGAACGAAAGCCATAATATAACATTTTTTTGTATAGCTCAGATCTGCCTGTATTGACTCCCGCAACAATTCTAGACAGGCCTTTTTCTTTAGCAAACAACTCGCACGCACCCAGAAGGCCCTCAAAGGTCTGTTCTTTGTTAGGTTCTGAAAATACTGCTCCAAATTTGATATAGCATGAGCCACTACCAGCCTCAGTACCTGGTCCGGAATGACATGCAGCTAAGCCGACCACCTTACCTTGTTTTTTACGAGAGCGGAGTAATAGAGTATCGCCTAGATTATGGTTGCGAATGGCGCGAATTTCATTTTGCAGGTCTAATCCTTCATACACCGAGTTTGTGACTGAATGACATTGATTGACTACCTCTTGTTGATCACTCTCAGCTACTTCGGAATATTTATCCCAGTACCAATTTCTGGAATTAGTGATAGTATCGTATCTTTTTTCACCTATATCGATAGGTTTTGACATAACAGCGGTGAGAAATCTTGGCCAGAAGCCAAATTTCTGATATAGAGCTACATGTTTTGGACTTTGCGCAAAGGTAAAAAGACCCAAATGCTTGTTACCGCGTTCTTTGAAGATATCCATAGTCGGTTCGAGAAGCCGCTTACCTATGCCTTTATCCCAGTATTTTGGATGTACCACCAACGGTCCAAAAAAACCCACACTACCCCAGTTAGTAACAAAGTTAAAACCTACTAGTTCTCCACTATTGGTCTTGGCGGCAAGTGCACCAGAGGGGTCGGCCAGCAAGCGGGTACGAACATAATCAGCGTCACCAAAGAATGTCATCGGATCTGCCAAACCAAGGAATGTCCCAAATGCTAATCGAAAGATACGATCGGCCATTGGTACTTCTTCCTCGAAAAGAGGACCAATATTGATGTCCATTACCTTGTCGGAATCATGCATCATATCTAGTATATCTAGAATGTTGATAACGCTTTCTAATATAAGGGATTGATTACAGGTTGAAAATATTTTATTAGATTAGAAAAAATAAGAATTGAATGACTTTTTGTTTGTAAATGAGTAAATTGGCTGATCCTTGGACAGTATTATTATTCTGAAGTTAAAATCTAAATTTCATAGGTTTTTAATAGCGATTTTGTTTTTTTCTTTTTGTCTAGAGATAAAGAACTTGTTATACTAAAACAAAGCAGCAATACGCTTGAGAATTGTAACGTCGCATTATATTATTTTCCTCAGCAATTTAAATATGCTAGAGAGTAATAACTAAAGAACAGATAACCAGTAGACAGGGAGAAAGATGAGTCTTACTCATCAGTGCTGGCCGGGCACAAGTATAAATGGTTTCAGCATCAAACCATAATGCAACACCTAAAGAAAAGTCTGCGTTTTGTCATGTAATCTATCACGCTAGCATCTATTGATTATTGGCAAACACATGTGTAACGCCCAACCAAATCCAAAATTCTGAGGTAGATAGGTTTGTTTGATCTCTTTTCTAAATTTAAAAAAATAATGCTCTAAATTATAAACAAGCCAGAGAACTGATTTGAGGGTAGAGTAATCATATTTATTACTATCGTTGTTTTTGCATTCACAAAATGTTAATAACGAGTTGCATAATAATTTAGCATATTGCTATTATGAAGATCCTCATAGCCGAAGACGATGTTGATATCTCAGAATCTTACAAAGATGCTCTTGAAAGTAGGAAGCATGAAGTCATCCTTGCTAAGAACGGAGAAGAATGTCTAAAGAGATATAATGAGGAAATGAAGCATACAAAATCGCAGAGGAGTAAAAAACACCACAACTACACCCCGTTTGACGCCGTGATATTAGATTATAAAATGCCAAAGAAGGACGGGTTACAAGTTGCAAAAGAGATTCTTGAACTTAAACCAGACCAGAGAATAATATTTGCTTCAGCATACCTAGAAGAGGCTTTGGAAGATTCGATAAAGCAGCTGAAGCGAGTTGTGGAGTTAATGCAAAAACCATTCGGGGTTGAGGCGCTTGTTGATACTCTAGAAGATAAAGAGATCTACAGCGGACTAAAGACACTCATGGTAGGTCTGAAGGAGATTGAAGATCTTAATCCTACCAAAAATCAGCTGAAAAAATTATTTGAAGCTCTGAAGGAAATTCAGAAGCATAGAACGTACTAGTACTACTGTGAGAATGTCATGATTTTTATCCTATTAGCATAGATGGTCTGTTATGGAATATATGAAACCCACTAAATCCTGGCCTAAATAATTTATTCTAACGCTTCATATTCCTAAAATTATTATTATCAACTGCTTGTTCAGGATATAAGGAATCGGTCCCATCCTATAACATCAATAAATAAAAGCTACTCATCACCTTGTTAGTCTTCGGATTTTCTTGGTAAAGTGAATTTCACAGATGCTCCTTTTGTATAAGTTATGTCAACCCATATTTTTCCTCTGTGAGCTTCCACTATCCCTTTACATATTACTAACCCAAGCCCAGTACCTCCATGTTTTA
>DASWDL010000117.1:0-8439 GCA_036395315.1 Nitrososphaeraceae archaeon | reverse complement strand
CGGGCGACCACGATGTTCAGATCGAAATTCTTTTTTGTGGCATCTGCCACTCTGACCTCCATCAAGTCCGTAATGAGTGGAGCGTGATGCCTACTGTCTATCCCTGCATTCCGGGACACGAGATAGTTGGTCGTGTCACTAAGGTTGGCTCTGCAGTCACCAAGTTCAAGCCCGGTGATCTCGCTGCAGTCGGCTGCTTAGTTGACTCCGACGGCTCCTGTCCCGATTGTCAAAGTGGTCTTGAGCAGTTCTGCCCCAACATGACTCTTACTTACAACTCACCTGACGTGCACCTCGGAGGCGTTACCTATGGTGGGTACTCCGACAGCATCGTTGTTAAAGACCGCTTTGTCCTTCACATTCCTTCCAACCTCAATCTCCCTGGAGTCGCGCCTCTCCTCTGCGCCGGAATCACAACATACTCGCCTATACGACACTGGGGCGTCACGAATGGTAAGAAGGTCGGCGTGGTCGGTCTTGGCGGACTGGGGCACATGGCGGTAAAGTTTGCTCATGCACTTGGTGCTTATGTCGTTGTCTTTACCACTTCACCGAACAAGAAGAATGATGCGTTTCGCCTTGGCGCTGATGATGTTTTCGTTTCTACAGATGCTGGCCAGATGAACAAGCACACCAGCGGTTTCGATTTTATCCTCGATGCCGTCTCCGCTGAGCATGACATCAACGCCTACATACAACTACTCCGCCGCGATGGCAACATCACCCTTGTCGGCGCACCAGACAAGCCTAACGCTATATCTGCCTTTGGACTTCTGTTCAAGCGTCGCAGTATCTCTGGCTCGCTCATAGGAGGAATCGCCGAAACGCAGGAGATGCTCGACTTTTGTGGCAAACATAACATTACTGCAGACGTTGAAGTTATCCCTATCCAGAAAGTCAATGAGGCTTATGAGAGATTACTCAAGTCCGATGTAAAGTATCGCTTCTCTATTGATATGGCGTCTCTCAAATCCAAGTAAACCGGCATTAATTAGTACTGCGATTTTGCCGTAACATGGCAAACAAGGGAGCGTGACTGTGGGGAAGACATTGAATATGGGACGGTTCAAACACTAGGGATTATTTACTCTTAGTTTTCTTTTTTTAGAATCTTGAGCCTTAATTTCATTTCGGAAATCTTGAATGAATTTTGCTAGGGTATCTCTCGTAGTCCTATCAATATCCGTCATAAATTCATAAACCTGCTTGCTTGATTTCACTCCCGTATTCACGATAAATGTCGTGGTTATAGTCGAATCGCTAGTGATATTATGTTCGCCAACCCATTTGTCTTACAAGCTTGGCACTTAGCCACGGGTTTATCGCTAGTGTAAGATTTGTGCAATATCTCTAGTGATACTTAACTAAACTCTCGGTGTCTCGTTAATAGATTATAAAATAGTTATTCACCTCTTATACTGTCTTTGAACCTCAGGGAATCAAACGAGATTTTTCGTCGAGCTATTATACGCTCATACTTTGAGGTGGAATTAATGAATATGGATTATCACAAATCACGTGTTAAACATCCTTTAATTAATGAAGAAGGTTTAACTCTCGAGGATGTCTTGCATCTGTATTTTGATTTAATTACGGGAAATGATTATCCTGATGGCGATGAATGGTTTGGAATAGAATACTTGTTTCCACATAATATTAAACTCCCCGATCATCTTGTGGGACCCGAATATTTTACAACAATTTACGTTGCCGAAACGAAGCATTACTGGAGACACCGAGAACTAATCCGGTTTAAATATGGTAAATCGAAAAAACTCTCTGAATCACTAGATTTCATAAATAGAAAATATAGAGCATTGAGTAAATCACTATACGATTCTTCGGTTTTAGATAAAATTAATAAATAAATTCAGGTTTAAATTTCATGTTTTCGTTATAAATGATCTACCTATCAATACTATCAATTGGTATCCCTTTTGGGATTTCTAATATACTTCTACCAGTAACATTTAGGGTTTTTATATTATTTAACGAATACTTGGCCTTGATCAATTATCTAGATTCGCTTTTTTAAACGAATTCGTACTATTCCGTTTAAGTAATGGACCTGATCCACTTTTGCATCCGACGCATCGTCTGGTAATTTTATGCTGACCTCGCTCGTGTACGGATTTAATGAGTGTATCCTAAAGACTTTTGTAGATGGATCATAATCAGTCATAATTTCTGATGTCGTAGTCACACCACGCATTTCCGCAATAATTTCGTAAAAATCCGGTCCTTCTATTATTTCAGGAGGAGTATTGACTCCCATTTCAACTATGTTGGGCCTACTCTTAGTAACATTCCACTTGGGTCTCAATGTGGGTGGTCGTTGAGACTTTAGTGTCTTCCACAAATATCCCGTTGCAGCACCGGCTAAGAAACCACCTATATGTGCAGTGTAAGCCACACCACTTAATGGATCAATGAATCCTAATACAACTTGCAGTATAAACCAGAATGGAATAAATGCTATTGCCGGGATTCTTATGGTTGTTATAAAGAAAGCAAAAACTATTGTATAGATTTTGGCCCTTGGGAACATCACCAAGTATGCTCCAAGTACACCAGAAATTGCACCAGAAGCTCCTATAGCGGGAATTTCTCCATTCCCTGTATATACCGCAAATAAGCTGTGGGCGAACGCTGCTACTGCACCCCACATTAGATAAATAATTAGATACTTTATACGCCCAAATCTATCCTCTATATTATCACCAAAAACGAAAAGATAGATCATGTTTCCTGCCAGGTGAGCCAATCCCCCATGAAGAAACATAGATGTAATTATTGATGATATATTACCTGACAATATTTGATTAGGAATAGCACCATATTTTTCTAACAACGCAATTGTAGCGCTCTCATCACTAAAATTACCTGTAGTAATTACTTCGTAAATGAATACTATAATATTAACTACAATTAGACCATAATTTAGATAAGGCCTACCGTGAATTCGTTCTGTATCATCGTGAATAGGAAACATTTCATCCTGTAGTGCGCTTAATTCGATTTAAACTGCCTATCCTCAGTAAGCTTCGAATAATAAACATCAGGAATGCGTATTCAATCTGCAATATTAATATCTTCTCAATCTCAAGTTTCGTCAATATATCTAATAAGACTTGATATCCCCTAGACAATTGACCTGGCAATGATGATAGGTAAGAGCTACCTACAATTCATGCCTCATTAGGATTAACCAGTATCTGGAAATTGCAAAGATTGCTGAGAGCCAATAATTATTTTTCTTTTGTTACAGTAAGTGCACTGCAAGTAATTAGGTTCGCTATTACGTATTAGATAGCCTATTCCACAATCACACTTCTCGAATTCAGTAAAAACCATAACCTTCTCAATCTCAAGTTGTTATTAAATTGGATCAATTACTGTTTTCACCTATCTGGGTCTAATATATTAAGTCAAATTTGCATTAGCTTTTGTACGCCCTCTTCCTTACTGCAGAGTACAAATTTTATAATCTGTTTTACAGAAATATTGAAGAATTACGAAAATGCACTAAAAACAGGATAAGCAGTGTGAGACTAAGCAGAAGGTAAATGACAGTCCCAGGGTAATTCAAAGTGGGATTGAAGTGTCCCGGGGTGTTATACTAAATAACTCTACTCAGACTTTGAGAATATTTAGTATATCGGTGAAGGTTGGGATTCTTTTTCTATCTATACATAACCAAAAATAACTGTCTAACTGTCTAACCATGTATTTCTTTCTCTAAAGCTTCTTTTAACATGTGTAAATGCCTTAACCTATCTTTCTTGATGGTTTGCCATGTTTCAACGAGGTCAGTCTTGTTTGCGCTTTGTGCGTCCTTGATGTAAGTGTTTATAGTTTCATATAAGAAACCAGCATCTTTACCCATTGCATGTAGAATATCGTACATCGTGTTTGATAGTTCAGTTTCGTTAGTCATAACATAATCAAGGTCAAAATATTATTTACGGGTTTAACACGCTAAGAATAAGAGTAGCAAAAAAGAGCCAGAAAATGCTAGACTCTCCCTCGTCTATTAGTGATCTATCTGTTAAATCTACCACATACAATTTTTTAGATATGGTATATGTCTTAAGATCTAAAAATGAATTAGCAGAACTGAAAAGAAGATTAATCCATGAAATTGTAGGACTAGAGAACGAAGCAAACAGATTTCAAGATCATATTTCTAATGTCACCGTAGATAAGAAAATTAGTATGATAAACTGGACTTTAGACACTATAGAATCAAATCCAAACATGACAATACAAGAGCTTGCAGATTTAATTGACTACAGAATTGAAGGTAACGAAAGAGAAATTGATAATGCTGAAACTAGGGATGAACTTGACTGGGTCTTTAATGAACTGACAATATTGGAGTGGATTAGATCTACAGTTAGGACGGTAGGACAACTTATGATGTTCTGATAAAATGTGATTTCCTTTCAATTCCGACTGTACTCTAGATTGCATACCTTCTCTTCAACCATATTTCCATTTGTATTTTTCTTGTGATAGCTAAATTATTTTGTAAGTTATGGCGGCAGAGGTGGATTCCGATGTTGTTAATCTGTGTAAGAAAGTAATCAGAATACTTTATTACCGATCGTTAATATATTGCATAGTTAGCCAGCAGCAACATTCTTTCAACGTACAATTTTGACACTGAATGGAAGAAAGACTTGCCTGACATTCATCGGGTGCGCAATTGCAATCTGCACATTTCATGTATGAGTTAGTTATCTAAGAATTTTAAAAATGCAGCTAACAATCTCATCACACCATTGCAATCTCCCTGTTCTGAGTAGATATGAATCTATCCCATAACGAACCAAAGATTATTGCTAAGACGCCCCAGAAAATGCCGATAGTTATTGCTGTCCATATCCTGAACGTCTGGATCAAATCCATTGATATACCTATTTTGTCAGGATTAGGGGGGAATCCAACATACGCTCCAATCATTATTGCGGCGTAAATCAACGGTAGTATGATTTTCTTTGATTTGTTGTCTTTTAGTCTGTTCCACAAGAGTGCTAATGCTAATACGGTAAAGCCAGAAACAGCCATATAAGCTACATACAGACTCTCACGATAGTAAATTGTGTTAGGGTCGCCAACTGCTGGTGGATTAGCAGGATACTTAATTGCTACTATCATGTATATAACAAACCATAATAGTCCAGCTAAGAATATAGCTTTTGACTTATTGTTACTACCCGGTAGAGAATATCTAGCATACGCAAAAACTATTCCAAATAAAGCAGATAGTGCAATACCATAAACCGCCCCTGCTGCAATTGCACCACCTTTCTGCCAAGCTCTGTAATCTATTAATTCAGCCATATTCACATTTTCACCAGATGAAACTTTTTTTTGTGTTTCCAGAGCTATAGCTTTGTCTATGTATGGCTCAACCAAACCTAGATTCAAAAGTGCAAGGATAGTACCGGCAACAGCTCCAGACAATATTGTAACTGCAAGAAAAGTTATTGTCTTCAATTATTTCAGAGCTGGTTGATTAATAACTAGTGACAAGGAAAACCAGTGGCATGTCTCATGTCATGATAGAATTCATGAATCCATTTACCGTCAAAGGCTTTTTGACCTTGAACCAAGCTGAATAATTGTCCTTGATCAAACCCAACCATAAACATTGTAAAGAGTAATATTGCTACCAGAATTCCAACAGCTATGCGGGGAACACTGGGTGATTCCTTAATTATCTGTTTAAGAATAGACATCTCACTAGGAGTAATTGCCGTAGTATTTAAAGTATAGGATGGTTTATCCAACACGTATAAATTCCTAAGGCTTGGACAGAATAGTAATGCACACATATATCAAGACGCTCCAAAAGGTTGCAAACAGATACGCACCGAGTAGAGTCCTTTCGTTTGACATGGTGCATGTGTTCAAGACATTACAACTTATTCAAGAGAGAGGACATGTTAGCAGAGATGCGCTATGTGAGGAATTAGAACTTGGGGAAGGAACTATTAAAACGCTAGTGAGACATCTAAAAATGCAAAATCTCATAGAATCTACTAATGCTGGAACAAAGATGACTAAGAAGGGAAACTTGTTTTTTTCAGAACTGTCAGATTCGATGCCTTCAGAAATCAGTCTATCCAAGTGTGCAATCACTTTAGGAAAGCACAATTATGCAGTGCTGGTAAAACAGATGAGCTCTGCTGTCAAGTCAGGAATTGAACAGAGAGATGCTGCGATTAAAATGGGAGCATCTGGTGCAACCACCCTCTTATTCAAGGATAATAAATTTTTGATTCCCCGAATTGATTTTGATGCATTGAAAGATGAACATCAGTTGTCTGAACAGTTGATAGAAAATCTTAATCCTCAAGATGGAGATGTTCTAATAATAGGAAGCGATAACCGCTCAAAGAAAATAGCAGAGTTCGCTGCAAAGAGTGCAGCCCTGGTAACTATTATGAGTCATGAAAGACATTAATCAAATACTTTCATAATGTCATTCACTGTTATTGAGACCAACTTTCTAATTATTATCAAATATCCATGTCAATCATCCGATCAAAGAAATAAAAGAAATAAAATTAAGGCGAAATCTTTATTGTTCCTTTCATTGTATTGGGGGTGATATAGACAATGGTACTGAAATGTTCCAGAAGTAGTTGTGAGATTGAATGTTACCTGACCGACGTTCTTTGGATTTATGTCTCCACTTGACTCAACCTGTGATCCTGTAGACTTCCTTCTTAACTTGCGCATTCAACTAGATTATATATTTGAAGTGTTGGAATTAGTAGACGAACTATTTTTACCGCCGACAGGAGCGTCTTTGACCTGTTGTACACCCATTACACCTGTAGGATACGCCAGAATATTTTTACTCACTGATGACGCAATCATAGTTATCATTCCTAGCAATAATACTCCTGTTATGAGTAATGATTTGTGTCTTGAATTCCTTTTTAACATCGGACATTTATTGACTGAATAATATTAGTCATTGCTTAACCTTAGTAACTTACCGATGTTAATTTGAAGGAAATGCGAAGATTTGAGTACATATAACTATCATATAACGAGTGAAAACTTACACCCGCTTGTAAGAATTTTTTTTCACTATACCAATGAAGAATAGTATTAGAATGACGATCGGTGTTAAGTGCAAAGTGATATCAGCAATTAGAATAGGATCTGACTCGCTACCGACTTCTAGTACAAACCCTTCATAAAATTGGTTTAGTGAAAAGATTGTAAACAGAGAATATGCCATAGTTGCAAATACCATTTTTGAGTCTGGTTTTATCGTAAGCAGAGACAGATAAAATAGAGAGTAAAGCAGATAGAACAACAGTAGCAGCTATTATTGAAATTTCGACCCAGTCAGCATAGTTCATAGAAGATTGACCTCAAGAAAATTCAAAGGAAGAATTCAGTTATTCTGTCACTCCAATTGTTCCAAATAGAGGGATAGTAATCTTTGATAATTTGCGTGATGCGCTTACATTCTTGACTTCCACCAACTATTTGATACCTTCTATACTTGCCTAGTCTAATTTCTTGAACTATGTCAAGTGCTATTAATCGCTGCAGATGCCAACTAACGGAGGATTGAGAAATACCAATTTTCTTATAAATCTCCATTTGCGTCGGTATTTTAATTTCAATAATTAATAGCAGTATATCTCACGTCCTCTCTTGAGATAAAATCTCTAGTATCTTTTTATCTGACTCGCTAATATCTGGTGGAAAGTAGGATCTATAGAATCGTTTACTTGATTTTATTGCTCCTATTTTTTCCAACCGATTTAAATGATATTGAACTGTGCCCATTGATATTCCAAGCCGATTTTTTATTGATCTTAAATAACAACCCGGATTTTCTACAATAAAGTTACAAATGTTACGGGCCAGTACAGTATCGGCATTCTTCTCCGGCAAGTTAATTACAACGAATTATGAACAGAAGATGAATCTCGTGCGACCTTTAGGTCATTTTGTTCCATTTAAAATTTGAATTGCTTCGACTAATTTTAAATCTGTGGCATTAACATGAGAATTTAATTCTTCGAACGGAACCTTTTCCTTTATCATATTGCGGAGATCTTCACGCATCATCTTCTCGATTTCTTCTTTCAAATCTGCCGATTTCTTCTTTATTAAAGGAAATTCGACATATTCAAAATTATCTAGATATGCTCTAGTTGCAAGTTCATCTGCACCTGTGATATTACCTTTTTTATATTCAGCTAGGGTATGGTTCAGAAGTTCTCTTGCTGTTTGTGCATATTTTATGACTGGATCTTCACTTCTAGTTTGGTTCTGTCCTGATTCAACCGGAGTTGCTTGTAGAACTGAAAATACAATCATAGAGCTTATGGCTATTGGAAGAAAAATTTTTTGACTCATTACAAGTGTTCGAATAAGATTCGGAGTTAGTTAAACGATCCT
>DASWDL010000116.1:0-4150 GCA_036395315.1 Nitrososphaeraceae archaeon | reverse complement strand
TATTTCAGAGTTTGCTATAATTTACAGATCTCAGATTGTAATAAGCACTAAAGAACATGCTCAATTTTCAAAAATGATTGACGAATCACCTTTTAGAGATGGATATGATCTTAACTGGGGTCATACTCTTTCTCATTGGGTAGTCTTTTATCTCGCTAATAAATATGCAAATATTTTACTTGGATCGAACTCTGGAAAAGCCGAATTTAAGTTGGAGCCTGACTCAGAAAATCCAGAAGTTGATTCAGAGGTGGATAATAGATTATCGTGGTCTTATTTACCTAAAATCAAATCTAAAACTAAAGCTTTCCAGCAAAAACCCGTCTTAAAGTGTCATTTCTGTAACTTAAAGTACTGTTTGGAGGAAGAAAGAAAAGACCACGAAGAATTCTGGCATAGTGAAAAATTGAAGTCGATGAAGTAAGACTATCTTCTCCCAACAATATTAGCAACAACCACTGTAAGACGTATTCGACTATTAACCGTGCTATCGCTCTGGCTTATTAGATCCATTCAAATCTAAATGATTGGCCTTCATGATTTTTCCTCTTTGTCCATTTTGCAACATTTCGATTATTTGTACTTCTTAAAAAATAGGCTGTAATCTAATCTTTTTGTAATCTCAAGTCTCTAAACTAAACTCGTAGATTATGATCGATTTTATTAACGAAGGGAAATCAAATGAAATAGTGAACTTTTTATTCCCGACCAGAAATGTATTTTCGAAATATTTTTCCGGTTGTTCAACATCATATTCCATAATATATTAACATGCTTTGTTCTCTTTTGAGACTGGTCTATTGAAAATTGTAGTGAACTCTTTTTGGTATGGTTTATAAAGATATATACTTGATATTTTCAGTGGCTTCTTGTTTTCATCATAGGTAACAATATTCAATTCATCAAATTTTTTACCAACATCAGTTGCACTTCCATGTAAGACATTATGATTGGGTTTTTCAGAGATATTCTCTATTTCTCTTGGCCGAATATCTTAAATATTATTGAAAGATAATCATAGAGTGTGAACAAAGAGGACTTTACAGAGATCGAAAAAAATGCACGGGCTCTTTTGAAGAATTTGCAGGAAAATCCTGGACAACCAATTTATACTTTGTCACCTGAAAAGGCGCGTACTGTTTTATCGGGCCTGCAAGCTAATTCTCCGGTCCAAAAAATTCGCGCCGATGTAGAGAATCGTACTATATCTGGCGGACCTAATTCCCGAGAGGTAACGATAACTATAGTCCGACCTCAAAATAGTGGTAAAGAAGCTCTCCCTGTAGTAATTTACATCCACGGTGGTGGCTGGGTTCTAGGTGGTTTTGATACTCACGAGAGATTGGTAAGAGAACTTGCAAACAAAGCAAACACAGTAGTCATTTTTGTTAACTATACCCTGTCCCCGGAGGCAAAATATCCCGTTGCCCTAGAACAGGCCTATGCTGCAATAAATTGGGTCGCCCAAAATGGCCAGTCTATCAATGTAGATTCCTCACGTTTAGCAATTATTGGTGATAGTGTTGGAGGTAATCTGGCGGCTGCTCTCACACTGCTAGTCAAGGAACGTGGAGGACCATCAATTAAATTCCAAGTACTCTTCTATCCAGTTACCGATGCTAACTTTGATACCCCATCTTATTTAAAATATGAACAAGGATACTGGCTTACCCGCGAGGCCATGAAGTGGTTCTGGAATAATTACACTTCAAATCAAACTAACCTAAAGGAACCAACGGTTTCTCCATTACAGGCTTCAATTGATCAGCTCAGTGGATTGCCCCCAGCATTAATTATTAATGGTGAAAATGATGTTTTACGTGACGAAGGAGAAGCATATGCGCTGAAGCTATTGAAGGCAGGCGTCCAAGTGACTGCAGTTCGTTATCATGGTACCATTCACGACTTTGTAATGCTGAATGCTATAACTGATGATCCCTCACCGCGGGGAGCGATTGAACAAGCATCTCACATGCTGAAGCAGGTACTGTCAAAGTAAGAATAGTATCAGAAAATCAATCTTCCTACATTTGCGACCGAAAGTTTGTTAGAGAAAGAAAAGTGGTGGCGATCTCAGATATTTCAAACTTACTATAGTATTTGAGTATAAATGGGGCTTTCCAAATTAAAATAATTTCTTTACTTCCAGATAGTAAGTTATTGGAAACGGTATTCTTATTGGCAACGTTCATCAATAAATAAGACAGAATCTGCACCTGAATTTACCAGTGCCGTCTTCTGGTGTTATTAGTCTCGCCTTTCATGTTCCCTTAGAAACTTGGGAAGATATCTACTTATTTATGATCGAGTACTTTCTGATTTCACTTCAGAGGTAGCTTTGATCGTGTCCGCTTCTTCAGTAGATTTTTGTGCATTTCTTTCTGCAAGAGATGTCAAATTTACACTTGCTCTCATCAAGTCATTAGAAGCTTCTTTTGCTTTTTCTAAAGTATTTTTGAATAATTCCATACCTGTCAAGAAATTATAATTAATTGTTCTGTTTACAGCGATTACCAAGTTTGTATAGTTTGAAAGAAAATTTGTATACAAATCTGAAAATCTCTGCGGGGACAATAGAATCGTGTATAATGACGTTACCGTATTCTCCCAATAAGGGATCCAAGATGTTTCAAATGAGCTAATAAGTTGTCTCTGTATGTCGATATTATTTTCGGCAAATTCTTTAACTATTTGAATATTTTGATTTTGGCAAGACCTAATGGCTTCCGCATAATTTGGGATCAATGTTCTTGCTTCTTGCGCGGCCCTTGCTATGTTCTCTTTTGTCTCATTCAATATCTGGCTGGCGCTGGCCTGTTGCTCTTTAATTGTTTTTGCAAGAGATATCCCCGTGGATGGATCAGTCGAAGGATTAGGAAGATCTGTTGGCCCAGAGCTAGATTCTGAGATTTGTACACTGGCAGAAGTATTTTTGTTTTCACTTTCATTTGTAGGCAAATTTTCTCTTACTCCTGTCTTCGCTTTTTCTTCCTTTGCATCTTTTCTGATTGCCATGTAGCATTATGCTACATTGTAGTAGATATGTCTTCCTAACTACAAAGGACTGGACCACTCGGTGAATAAGTCTAAAACTTCGCAGCTAAATTGATCGGAACCTATAGAATATTGTTTATCTTTTATTAGAAACTTGCAAGATATTATTAAAGATATTAGCAAAACTCTGGTGACTTGCTTCATTGATAACATCTGGGCCATTTATGATTTTTGACTTTATCCATAAATATGATGAAACGTAAAGTAGTTTATGGGTATTTCAAAATCATCAACAAATTTCTTACTGAATAATCTGATGCAAGCCCTAACAGATGAGATGATGTAGTTAATGTCACCTAACAGAAAGAGTGACTTAAGCAAAGATGTTTACGGAATTCATCATATAACAGCCATAGCCAGCACCCCGCAAAGAAATGTTGACTTTTATACTTCAGTGTTGGGACTCAGATTGGTAAAGCTGACGGTAAATTTTGATGACCCTGGCACTTACCATATTTATTTTGGCGACGAATTAGGTCGTCCCGGAACCATCTTGACATTCTTCCCATGGTCGTCTGCACCAAAAGGCTACAGAGGTACGGGACAAGTTGTAACTATATCATTTTTAATTCCAGAAAACTCCATCGGTTATTGGACAAGTAAGCTCATAGGTAAGAATATTCCTTTTAAAGGACCGATGAAGCGGTTTAATGATGAAACTGTTTTAACACTATATGATCCAGACGGACTTGAGTTAGAGCTGATTGCTCATGAATCTGCCAAGTATAGAAGCGGAAATGTATGGAACCTAGGACCCACTCCAGAGGAACATGCAATTCGGGGATTTTATTCGGCCACTCTATCTGTTGATGGATACGAGTATACGGCTTCTGTTCTAAAGGATGTCTTAGGATTTAATCTAATAAGGGAAGAGGGTAGCCGATGCCGCTTTCAACTCCCGAAAAAGCAAAGTAATGACAAAGAGAGCGATGGAGCAAATATTGTGGATGTCCTTTGTCTGCCGTATACTTCGAGAGGATATGTTGGTATCGGAACAGTACATCACATAGCCTGGCGTACACCTACCGATGAACAACAAATACGTCTACGCTCCAGAATTGTTCAGGCAGGGTTAAACGCTACCCCAGTAATTGAT
>DASWDL010000115.1:0-4253 GCA_036395315.1 Nitrososphaeraceae archaeon | reverse complement strand
AATGCTACTAATCCCGTACTTTACCAAAATTTCGGCCGTCTCTGGATTGCTTCCGCTCTCTCCACAGATTGAAGTCTCGACTCCAAGTCCATTACAGCTATCGATAACCATTTTCATTAGCGCTAAAACAGCAGGGTGAAGAGGGGAAGAGATATTTGCTAATCTTTCATTATTTCTATCAATACCCAAAGTAAGTTGGACCAAATCATTAGTCCCAAAACTAGCAAATGCTATTTTCGCCTCTTCGCAAAGATCTTCAATGATCATTACAGAAGCTGGTGTCTCCACCATTATACCAATCCTTATTTCGTCTGGCAGGCCTACTTCCTTTGCAATCTCTTTTGCTTTAATCACTTCGTCAGTTGAAACGACGAAAGGTAGCATGACTTCTAAATTCTTGAGTCCTTCGTCTTCATATAATCTCTTAAATGATTCGAATTCTGACTTCAATAATTCAGGTTCATCTAAACTTCTGCGAATACCATGCCAACCGAGCATTGGATTAGGTTCATAAGGTTCATCTTCGCCTCCTCTTAAATTTCTAAATTCATCCGATCGTGCATCCAAGGTCCTTATCCAAACCGGCTTGGGCGTAAATGCTTTTGCTATTGGCCTTATCCCATCCATTAGAATTTTTACATACTCTTCTTTCTTTCCTTGTTTGATCAGCCTAGCAGGATGAACACCTGATTGAGCAATCATATGTTCTATTCTTAGCAATCCCACGCCGTCCACTCTAGGTGCTATTTCTTGTAACCTACGTGAAAAGGCAATATTCACTTTTATCTTTGTCCTGGTTGTGAGTGTGGACGGGGGAGCTTCGCTATTAGTGGCTTCTCTGTTTTGTGAAGAAACAGTATCTAAATGAGTTTTACCTTCATAAACTATACCTTCGTAAACTATCCCATTATATGCATCAACGGTGATTTGTTGACCTTCTTTCAAAACTCTTGTAGCTTCCTGCGTACCGACAATTGCGGGAATACCCATTTCTCTTGACACTATTGCAGCATGACAAGTTTTTCCACCCAAGTCAGTAATAATTGCAGCAGATTTACTCATACTAGGAACTAAATCAGGAGAGGTCATTGTTGTTACGATTATATCCCCATTATCTATTCTCGAAATTTCCTTATTACTAGAAACGATTCTCACCGTTCCACTAGCAGTACCTGGAGATGCACCTATACCTTTTAGGAGCTGCCTGCCTCCTACCATTTTCGATCTTTCTTTTTGCTCCATTACATTAGTCGTGATTGCTCGTGTTTGGAGAATTGCTATCTTGCCATCCTCTATAGCAAATTCGATATCTTGAGGATGTCCTCCATAATGATTTTCAAGCATTATGCCGTATCTTGCAAGTTCCAGAATTTCTTCCTCAGTCAGGACTTGGGCATTAACTTTGCTTTGTGGAACGTCGAGCTCCGCCGGTTTTGTTAGAAACACTATCATGTGTGAGCATCTTTATTTTTCTTGAAACTTGCACATCAGTAACTGATGGTAATTTTCCCGTGGTAGTATCTGTGCTCAGTCTGTACAAATCAGGCGACACTTAGCCTCCGACTATACTCTCTCCTAATCCCCAAATTACTTCTATCAAGATTATATTTTCACCTGTGATAGGATCCATTGTGAACATAATACCAGATTTCTCAGAATTTACCATTTTTTGAACTATTACTGCTATGCTGGCTCTTGAAAAACCGTACTTTGCACGATAAAATATTGCACGTGGCTCAAATAAAGAGGCCCAACATTTCCGAATTGATTCAATCAAATGCTTTTCTCCCTTAACATTAAGAAAAGAAGCATGTTGTCCTGCAAAAGAAGCAGTGGGTAGGTCCTCTGTTGTGGCCGAACTTCTAACTGCAACTATGGGTGGGCCTCTTTCTCCGCTTGAGCTTAATTTAGCTTCATCGTTATCTGATAAATTCCCATAAGCTTTGGTTACTTTTAACGTTACCTCAGTAGGTAGTTCACGAGAAAGAACTATCTCTTTTATCTCCTGCGAAGCTTTCAATAGCATGGCAGTATCTTCCACATTGGTCCTTTCTACAATTTCTTGTATTCTATTGCCAAAGTTGTACGTCTGAATAAAATTGTCAAATGATGATGTAGTTACGACAAATCCATTAGGAACAGAAATACCTATTTTGATTAATTCTCCAAGGTTTGCACCTTTCCCTCCGGATACATTTACATTATGTTTTCCTAATTCATCAAGCGAAATTACATAATTAGAAGCCACAATTTATCTACTAGGATCTACACCAAAAGGTATTTCACAATTGTGGTTCAGCTTAGGTGAGTAATCTGAAATAAGGCAGTTGCCGCTCGCCTTTGAGCGAAATTCTTGATTATTGATAGCAATATATTTCATTGTGACTATAATATAATATAACATTGCAGAAAATCTCTATTTTGATCCCAGTGTTTTTTAGCATCCTTACTTCGAATGTGGTATTTGCTCAGCTATATGTTGGCAATACTTCTGAAAAAACTCAGTTGGCAACACTCGGCCTAAGTTCCCCTTTAATTTACAAAAGCTCTGATAAGGGGATATACAATGTAACGATTAAATCTGGTGAATCTTCACCATCTAGTGGGCTTAATTTTGAAATCGTTTTTCTGAATGCTAGTTTAAGTAACCTAAACGCTAGTCCACCTAATGCCAGTTCAACTGAAACTGAAGTAACTACGGTTCCCGCAGTAATAGAGCATGTAATCCCTGTAAAGAGTTTTGATATGAGAATAATTTCTACTGACGGAAAAGAGCTGTCAAAGAAAATAAGTGAGGTTCCTAGGGGAGGAAGAATCTTAGAAAATATCAATTTAAATAATTACACTGGAAACATATCCATCAATTTAACCAATATTGTTCCAGACCCTAGTATTGTTGATATTGTAAAGAAACAACTGAAGGTCCTATCTAATCAGTCCGACTTGCGTGATTCTGTAAATATTGAAGCGCAAGTAACTAAATCATAAATTCTGCATTTTGAACCTGGTAGCATACGAGAGAAACCGTAGTAAAACTCGCCTTAGAAATGATATTTAAATTTAAATCTTCTTGCGATATTGAAGAATATATCGAGTATGAATTTTGAAACCCCTATCCCAAATGTAGCCGTCATATTTCCAGCCAAGAATCAGGAACGTACCATTCAACATGTTATTAATACCGCTAAAAAGAGCAATCACAACCCACAGGTGATCGTAGTTGATGCATTTTCGTCAGACAGAACTTTTGAACTAGCTAATAATGCTGGGGTTACTGTCATTCAACAAGAGGTTAAGCTGTTTCCTGGAAAGGGAATTGCGATGAAGACTGGTTTAAAGGAAGCCATTAAGCTTAATTCGAATATTATACTTTTTCTTGATGCCGATATAACTAATTTGACCCCAGATTGGGTAGATAATCTAGTTGATGGCTGTACTAATTGCGATATGGTAAGAGGTTGTTACCTACGCCATCCACGGGATGCCGCTGTAACAAAGCTCATCGCCAAGCCGCTATTAAATGTCTTTTTGCCTGAACTCTCCCATATGGAACATATACACCTTCCGGTATATATGGGCGGCGTTTTCTATTGCGACATCGGTTAAATTGAATTTATATTTTAATGTATACAGAAGGGAAAAAGCCCTTTTCAAATTTCTTTCTTTACTGTGATGGACCTGAATTCTATAGTCCCATGTCCTTAACCTTTGCATAGTAGAATGAACGGTGTTCTGGATCCTGTGTCCATTAGCATCCTTATTTATATCTCCAATAACTGTTGACAGCCCCATATCGTAAGATGCAAGGGAAGAACGCTGACCTGCTACTTTACCCATGCGTTATTTGAGGTCTCTTTTTGTGTCCTCAGTTTTATCCTCTATAACCAGGCCACAGAGGCTACACACCACCTCCCCGGATTCTGGATCTGTTATAGTACGATCTATATTACATTTTGGACAAGAAAGTAATGCTTGCATGATAGTATGCGCCTGTAATACATGACTCTACATACAATAAATTAATTATAATATTGGATGTTATTAATTGGCAACAGTCCTTTGTACTGTGGATATTACTGTAGATATTTGATATTATCTTTATCAGAAGTTATTCGGGGTACTTTATTGCAGCTGAATAGTTTTTGTAAAGTTAATTTCTTAAAGTAACTAAGCCGTTAGTTCTTGTGCTTATCCTTAATACGTCTCTTCTCAGATTTTGCGTTTAAAGTATTTGCGATCGCCAACAATACTGT
>DASWDL010000114.1:0-3354 GCA_036395315.1 Nitrososphaeraceae archaeon | reverse complement strand
TTGATGAGAAGTTGAATAGCCCGGACCTGCCGATAGGTCGTAGAATAATTGTTGATTATATGGATATCGCCTTATTGCTTCCAGAGTCGAGGAAACAGTAACAGCCATCAGCAGAGGATTGTTTTTTATTATTGATTTTGTCTGCTCTGTAGATTCTTTTTTTATCCTTTGATATCCTTCTTGGTTATCAAAATTTTGGATGAAATTTTGCATATTTTTTATTTGGTTATCCAATATCGATAGTTCAATTCTCTTCTTTTCAGATTCATTAATGTAGCATTCAATTGAGAATTTATAGTCCTCTATCTGATTTGCCATCAAATTCAGCTGTGAATGTAGGTTATATCTGTAAGACTCCAAATGACGAATCCTGTTACTTAGTATTAGATAATGATTCTGGAGATGTGGTAACGCATTTCCGTATTTTACTGCATCCAAAATTTGTTCTACATTCATCCCAAAGTGATTCATTGAATTTATAATTTGCAAGAATGGACCTAAATTGCCATTTATCTGATGGTATGCTTGGTTAAACTCATCTAATCCAATTAACCGGTAAAATTTTTTTTGTATTTGAAATACGAAATCGGGTTCTAGGTCTAATTCAATTGCCACCAAGTTTTACCGTTAAAGAATTTCAGAATACGGAACAATTTCTAGACAGACTTCCGAGGGGATATGACTACGCAATTGAATTTAGAAATCCTTCTTGGAATACCGAAGGTCCATGGGAATTGCTAAAGCATTATAATATAGCGGCTGTTATGACTGATTCTCCCGAACAGGACAATCTGCAATTTCTATCTCAGGCCATTGTAACTGCAAACCACTGTTTTATCAGATGGCATGGAAGGCAGATAAAGCCTAGATACAATTATCTTTACTCAAGGGAGGAATTAAGACCGTGGGTCGACAAGGTCAGACAATTATCTAATGAAACAGCTGTAGTTAGAGGGTATTTTAATAACCATTATGGAGCTAGAGCGGTCGTAAACGCCATTGAATTCAAAGAAATGCTTGGCACCGTCTTGTCTGAGAAGGAAAAAGCTGTACTAGTAAACGCTAGAAATTTCTTTTTTGAAGCTTCCAGACAATCAACGTTAGATAGGACATTGAAGTGACTATGTTAATGTTTATATCCCAAGTCCATTTTTTGGTAAACTTATTCATATGGGAATAGTTATACAATCCCTTTTAACAGGTCTTAATGATAATACACTTGATGAATTACGGAACCATATATCAAGGGAATTTGAACATATCAGAGTTCAGCACTTTGACTTTTACCTCCTCGTGCTTTTTGAGGTCTATCACTGTTTTCTATAGATTTTCTACAAAAATATCGGATTCATTTTAGGAATCAGTGGGATTCATTATAGTTGTTAGAATGGTTGCTCAAGAAGCTCAAGAAGCTCAAGAATAACAAGGAAACAGAGAGTCATGCTGCCATTTGTCCAGCGTATTTTTCAGCGTGTTGCTTCCCGTCATCAAATACAGCCTTTCCAGCATCTTTATGTATTCAGGATGTTTTTGGTGCGATACAAGATTATGCTTAGACAAAGAGTAGTAGGTTCCACAATCTTCCGTAAGGTCGTCGATATTTTTTTCCACTACGTCTACACCCTTCTTGAATAATGTCAGCGCTCGTTCGTCCCCGGTATATTCGTAGTAAGTCATTAGGTTCGCAACGCAAAACAGCTGACTGTTCAGGATTTTAGCATTGTTATTTTCAGCCGCCACTCCCAAGAGCCAGCCGTCCTTATTTAGAACAGGAGAATTTAAACCGTTGAATACTTTTTTGGAAAATTCTAGGTATTCGGAATTCCCTGTTTCATTGTATTTTTTAGCGGTCACAAGCATCGCCTTACTCTGAGCCTCACAGCCATACCAAGGCGCAGATATGTCAGAGTAAAAGTACCAATTGTAGTTGTACGGTATCAGATAGTAGTCTACATGGTCTTCATGGTTGCTGCTGTCAAGGAACCAGTCAGCATTGTCGACAAAGTTAGGATTATAGACTTTACCTATATTCAGGTCATAGAGGTTTTTGTAATCCACCATCGTGTTATTGTTTGCATCCCTAAGATATTCAATATCAGACCAGTCTGTTTTCTTCTCTTCATTATTGTTGTCCTTTGTCGAGTCAGCCTCATCAGAGTCGCCTCCACCATCATTGTCGTCGCTATTATCTGAGATATTGACAGGAGCAGCAGTAGTATTAACAGAATCATCTGCTTTCGCCAATACATCGATTGCTTTCACCACTGGAGTTGTTGAGTCAGTGAGCAATATTGCGGAAAGTGAAGCCAAGAGCGCCGTTCTAATTATTATTGCCATAGTGATATTTCCGAAGATATTTCTTTTTTGTTGTCGCAATTCCTTTCATCGTCATCTTCAAACCTTAAATAAATTTTGCTAACGGTTTAACGTTAAATTTAACATTTAGGCCAAACTATTTGGAGGATTTGAGAGCATCTTTTTGTTTCTTTATACATGATTTAGGCACGATTTTAATGCAAGTTTACGTTGTTTAAACACTACAATATTAAAATATTAACAAATGAACATGTGAGGACGCAGGATTCAAATCAGGTATACTGAAGTAAAGCCAAACCAATCCCCAACTACATGTTTCGATTGCTACTCATCACTATTTTGGTATATATTTAGCACTCGAATACTTCAGTTGTTTGTCCAACAAAAGCATAGCACTTACACTTTTCACAATAGTGATGTCCAGCCTTGTCAGAAAGATGAAATTGTCTAGTGTGCCAGCACCTAACGCGCATATCGAATTTGCTCAGGATTTGTTCTTGTGTCATTCCATCTCCCTTGTATAAAGATGAGGTCCTAAGGAGTATAAGGACTGGGTGTGCACTGAAATGTATTGCACATCATCCTGACTTTAACTATGAGAACTCCAATCACAACGGATGATTAGATGATTAATTTTTTCATAAAAGTATTGGTGTTACAAAATTCACAGAAATTGAATGTTTTTCAGTGAACGTTAGTTGCAGTGAACAGATGCCACAATAATTATCGAAACGTGTATTCAGAAGCAACAGGTTTCGGTGAATCAAACTTTAAATTATCATTAGGTGACTTCTGCAGATGGTTGCAGATTAAATTTGTCTAACTTGTCCTTTTGTTTGCTAACATCAATTTTAACCGCTACTCTTACCGTATTAATTTTCTCTTCACAAATTGTCTCGATATTGGACGCTCAAACTATAGGAAATACAAACAGCAAAAAAATAGTTGTTTTAAATTTTGATGATGGTCGTAAAAGTCAATTTACTCAAGCAAAGCCGATACTTGATAAGTATGGATTCAAGGCTACCTTCTACGTTG
>DASWDL010000113.1:0-4584 GCA_036395315.1 Nitrososphaeraceae archaeon | reverse complement strand
TATCAATATATTGATACCAAAAGAGGGCACACCCTTGGCCTCAATGAATTCTATAACTCCTGAAGAAACAATAAAAACGATAGCGGTCTGGCGCTTTATTATGCCAGAGACAATTTTGAAGATTGCAGGTGGTAGAGAAGTGCACTTTTTGGACAAGGGCAGGCTAGCCTTGACGGCTGGCGCTAATGGCATAATCTCTGGTGGTTATTTAACAACTGACGGCAGCGAGATGAGTCAAGATTCCCTAATGATCAAAGAAATTGGAAGACAAACAGGACTTCATTAAAAGTGAACTCCGAGCACTGAAGTCCCACGCTATATATCGAAGATTACGCATAATCCATAATCTTGATTCTTATGCAATGGTCAATGGCAGGAAGACTATAAATCTAAGCTCCAATGATTATCTAGGACTTTCACAACATCCCAAAGTGATTAAGGAACTTGTTCATTGCGTCGTTGAAGTCTCTCCTTGCAGTTCTAGATTGGTGGCAGGAAACACGCCTGAGATTTCAGATCTAGAACGTCGCTTAGCAGAGCACCGAAGAACAGAATCATCTCTAGTTTTCCCAAGTGGTTATACAGCGGTAATGGGTACGCTTACGGCAATTGCCAATAAACAAACGATGATTTTTAGTGATGAATTAAATCATGCCAGCATTGTTGATGGTTGTCGTCTAAGTGGGGCAAAAATATTTGTTTTCCGACATAATGATTCGGCACATTTAGATCAGTTAATGAATAAAAATAGGGGTTCAAAAAAAATCGTAGTTACCGAAGGAGTCTTTAGCATCACGGGAGAGATCTCTGATCTGAAGTCAATATGCAAGATAGCGAATGAGCATGAAGCATTGACATTGGTCGATGACGCCCACGGAGACTTTATTTTCGGACCATCTGGAAGAGGGACGCCATCAGATTTAAGAGTCAATTCCCTAGTTGACGTGCATATAAGTAGCTTGAGCAAAGGATTAGGTTGTTTTGGTGGCTATGTTGCTACGTCAAATGATATTCAGAAATTTCTAATAAATAAGTCGCGACAGTTTATTTTTACTTCTGCGGTGCCAAGCCATCTCTGCAGGGCATCTATCGCTGCAATTCGTCTTACAAAGAGCGGAGCTCTCCAAAAAAGACTCTTTGCAAATATTGAAATCGTCAGAAAATGGCTAAAGGGACATACATTTGAAATTGGAAAATCTCGTAGCCAAATAATAGCTCTTCAGATAGGTGACGAAGCTACGGCATCAAAATTTGCTGCGATGTCTCTAAAAAATGGCGTGTTTATTTATCCGATGAGATACCCAAGTGTGAAAAGAGGGTCTTCAGTTATTAGACTATCTTTGACATCAATGCATAGAAAAGTACAATTATTGAAGGCATTGCAGGTATTGGAAAAAGTTAAGATGCGGTTATTTTTTTCAAAATATTAGATTCTTGAGCGGAACGAGTCGTACTCATCATTTGCTTATGGATTGTTGTGCAAGGTAGAGCGCATTTTGTAATTCCGAACCTGTCTTCGAGGATTTGAAATTGTGATTTCAATGTTAGAAAAATATTGCAGAATTCGAATTTAGCAAGGTTTATTGCTTGTTTAAGCAAGTACCTTATGTGCGAAAGGAAATTGTACTTAAAGTAAGAGCTAATGATCTGGTGATAAAAGAAATTGAGCATTATCTTGTGGAGCTCAGGTCAGAATCTTTGTTGGCCGGTCTGAAGTTTGCGTACAAAAGACAGATCGCACAAGAAAAGGGTTATCTATTATTAGGAAGGAAAAGTAAGGTTAAGCGAGAGACTAAGATGTTAACAAAGGAACAAGCGAGGTGGAGACTATCAAACTGGAAATCGATGATTCGAACTTATAGGGAAAAGGGGTATAGCTATGCTACTATATGCAGGATAAAGAAGGAGGTGAGAAGGGTTGCGTAGCAAACGACTGCTTCAATAATGAATTGTTACCATTAATGTATCGATTCAGGATGAGACAACAACAAATAGTCAGTATAAGCTTGCTTCAGGATCTTTATTGTCGAGCTCAATTGACGGAAGATCAGGGAACTTTTCCTTCATACTTTGTTCAACTATCGCGGTAGCTTCCTCAATAATTTTGAGTGAATCTTCAGTCATAACCTTGCTATTATTGATTTCAGCTGCAGGTATCTGGGCAGAATCCGCCAATATTCCACCAAGCAAATCGGATATTTGTGAAAGCGATTGATCTGCTTCTGGCATCATAGAGGTTAGACCGTTTTGGATGCCTTTAATGACAGACATTGCAGGACTTAAGGTAACAACGACATCTCCTAATTCCGTTATAGTATTAAGGCGCAAATGAATTTGTTCAAGTGCTAACCTGGCAGAATTAACCATCTTACACATCTTACGTATCTGCGCTAGTTCCGCAGAAAGAACTTTCGCATATTGTGCCTCGTGGCTTTGTACAGCCTGAACCACTCTCTTAAAAATCAATTGATCTTTCTCGTCCATTTTAACAGATATATTGTCCAATTTATTGATCTGGATTAGAAGCTTCTTCTGAGCCTCTTCAATACGGGGTTTAAGGGGCGGTTGAGGCTTTATATTCTCCAATATCTTGATACCTACGCTTTCGGCTTGGGGCCTAATCCACTTAGTATTAAATGACATAAGCTTTCTGACTCCAATCTGAATCTTGTTATAAGTATAAAACCCTTATTGTAACCGCCAAAGAAGTGCCCGTGGTCACACCTAATTAAAAATTCCAGTGAATCTATTGACGAAGATAATAATAGTTATAGGAAGGAAAATAGGATTAACCTCATCAACAGTGATTCAAAAACAGGCTATGACGAAATAGTTTGAATAAAATCATTCGATTTTAGAATAATTGTCTAACAGCGTGAAGCGGCCATGGAAATCCCTCACTTTCGTTGATTCTTCTCAAACATGCCAAGTACCTGCTTAACAGCGCCGTCCATATCCTCCTCGAGCACTTCTGGAGATAAGGCAAATTTTAGCAAGTTATTCAATGTGGCTGATATCTCGGAGCTGACCTCATCGAAGCTGTCTACATCAGTGTATCCTTGCATATATAGCCTTCTTAGCTTCATGGCGTACATTCTGGTTTGGTCATTCATAGCAACCCTGTAAATATGATTATTCACCTTTATTTGCTGAACTTCCGGCATTTGCAGATTCATAATAATTGTCGCGTCATACCTAAAAAAAGGTTTGGAGTTTCTACAACCACTATTGGCAGACATAAATTTCCTTGGTCCTTTTTTGATTTTAGCGTTTGACGGAACGCTTTAATTGAAACTATTACTAGTGCGTTCAGAGCCCAGATTTAAACAATAGACTATTCGGCTTTTAGGACAAGGTCATGGTGGGATTTGGACCCACGGCCTAGGGTTTACAAAACCCTCGCTCTAACCAGGCTGAGCTACATGACCACTTACATGATTCACGAAACCAACCACAATTTTCAGTTAGGTAATTAAAGCTTTCGTTAAATTCTTAGTAATAAGCCTATTTTTTACAGCTATGCATTGCACGGGATGGAGATTATCAAGTTGAATTCTCTTGTAATATAAATACTGGAAATAGTATACGTCATGTAAAATACACCTAACTCGCGAAGCATGGTATAAGATGAAGATTTAAATTATATAGCAAAAATCCTCTGAATCTATTTTCATTTGTTCCTATGGATTCTCATGAATAGTAACAAATGCCTATAAGGTCATTGGTGCCTTGGAGAATTATTTTTCTTATTCAGCTAATATTTCCATATGTAAGGATTAAATTATTGCCTCACAAGCGAGATATGTGACTAAATACCTCGTTACCGTTTTAATTGAGAACAAGAAAGAGATCGATGATCCTGAAGGTCAAACAATTTATCGGGATCTGGTCTTAAAGGGCGGTTATTCATTTGTGAAATCTGTTCGGTCGGCAAAATGTCTGAAGATCGAGGTTGAGGCAGCGTCAAAGGCGAGAGCAAGAGATGAAGTTGCAAGAATGTGTGATGAACTAAGGATCTATAATCCCGTCGTAAGTACATGCATAGTAGATAGAATTGAAATTATTCGATAGGTTATTGATGTTGATATCTAACTTCTTTAGTAATCAGTCCTAAGTACGTCAGCCAAACCATTAAACCTAAGTTCACATCCGTTCGAGAGGTGACATTCCCAGTGCACTTAACCCGCTGCAGATTATAGTTCTGACCGCCATAGTGAGCGTAATCCTTGCCCGTGCTAATCTACTGTCTCGTTCTTTTGCGATTGGAACTTTCTCGTAATAAATATTGAAGAGGTTTGCCAATTTGTGAAGGTAGCCTACGAGAATTTTGGGTTCATAATTTTTTACAGCTTCAGATACGACTATTTCAAATCTAGACAGGTGCTTCAGCAGGTCTCGTTCTTCATTCATAATAAGTGCTCCAGGTATTTGCGTTTTTATGTTATATTCTCCATAATCGACACATTCTTTAACCCGCGATTTTTCTATCAAACTGCATATGCGTGCATGAGTATATTGAATATAGGGACCTGAGTCCCCGTCAAGACTGAGTGAATCCTCTAAATCAAATTTTACTATTTTTTC
>DASWDL010000112.1:0-3404 GCA_036395315.1 Nitrososphaeraceae archaeon | reverse complement strand
ACCCCGTGGATCAACAGTCTATCCATGATGCTCTAGTAAATTCACTGAAATCAGAAACAGACAGTTACAAGCACTTTAGAAATTATCTCGCCACGGGAAACAAAACTGAAGATGCCATATCAACGGATTTGCTAACAAAGGCACTCCAGAACGAATTGATATATTCTGAATTTCTTTCAAAGGGATAATTTTAACCCGGTTGAATACTGGAAAGTATTTTTCTAACTCGTTCCTGTCAAATTTACACTATACCATTTAGTCAAGTTAGTTGGCGAGCTCACGCATACTAGCTTGGCGGTTATTTTGTTCTGACCTATCTTAATGGCGTTGGACGAGGCATTGAAGATCCACGAGGAGTAGTCATTATTCCCACCCTTGCCAGTCGCCTCACTCTTCTGATATGGCTTTAAATTATTCATAATGATAGAGACCTGACAGTTCTCCTTTGCGTTGTCCGTCGATGTGCCATAAATTGAAATAGGCTGTCCTACGGCTATCTTCTGTCCAGTCAGTGGTGAAGTTATTTTAACTCCAATTTTACCCGGCGATCCTCCGGGAATCGCAGACGGAAAAGGCTGTATTTGTGCTAAAACAGCATTGTTAATAATGCCAAGTAAAATTATCAAACCGACCATTGCTGGAAGCAGTTTTCTATCCATTATACCGGTTCGTGAAAACTGGCGCCACGACAGTATATAGTCTTTACTCTTTGAAAGGAGCATGAATAACTTTAGGATCCTAGTGGCTCGACGTAAATTTTGTAACATCAATCCCTCTACTACTTCCATGAAAAATGGTCCGAATTTTTAAAATGGATGAGATACGAATCATTCGGAGTACGGGGCAGTCACACTTTATCTTGTTTGGCAGTCTACTTATCGCCATGATAGTTATTGTCCCTTCGAGCATTTTTGCCGCGAATATAAACTGCAATCAATTGACTGATCCATGCAACGGAACATTCAGTCCAGATACGATGACAGCAAGCGGCATAGACGGAAATATTAACTACAATATAAATGGGCTCAGCGGAGGAGATAAGATCGTCGTTAAGAATGTAGATACGACATTTACGGTTGCAATCCAGGGAGGTGAGGGAGAGGATAGGATTACAGGCATTTCAGATAGGAATATCGCTGCTGTAGGTGATGAAGGTGATGATATCATTACATTGTCAGCGCGTGGGAGCGTGAGCGCCTTCGGGGTCCGGCTGCCGATAAATTGAATTTAGATTCGGTATTCAATTTTGGCGTTGCTTTGCTATTTCAGAATTTGCCTTCCAACGAACTTGATGGGAAGAAAGACTTCTTGGACTGCAAGAATGTTCTTCAATCTGTAGCATACATTAGTCCTAGGGATGGTGACACTGCCGTCCACTGTCACACGGTGAAAACAGGACCATATCCGTAATCGTATAAGAATACTAGGAGATTTCTTATCAACCTTCCAATCCCGAACCGTTTCAAAAATATTGTGACTGATTAAATGTTTAGAGGGATTCAAAGCTGAGCACTTTTAACTTTTAGCCCGCCTTTAAGTCAAATGAGCCAACCGAACAGATAAATTATTTTAAATCGAAGAACTTCAGTGAAATGCGATCATATCTATCTTTGGAGTGCAAAGATACGGGACACATCGGTTGTACCCACATCGCCTATGGCGCTAGCGAGGAAGCTCTGTTTCGTAACGCTGAGTATCATGCTATTAAAGCACATGGCTATACTGAGGAATCATGGAAGGAAGAATTGTCAAAAAATCTTGAACAGTTCCGAAAGTTGGTAAAGATGACATAGGGATAGTCAAACAGCAAGTGTTTTTTGAGCATCTTACCACGAATATGTCATTTTCTTAATTGAAAGGGGTGGTCGGCACTGGGCGCTAAAGTAATATAGTAAGGCCGTGAAATAATCAATTTAAATATAGTATAAAAAAAGTTTTTAGTTATTCATCGTACCTTTCACGAAGTTATATAAAAAAAGGATTTGAGTGCATGATTTTTTCTACTGCACTACACGGTCAAAGGTGGGTATGTTGTCGACACAAATGAAGTTGTTATTGCCGTCGTGAACTACGCGAAGTGTGAATGATACTACAGGACCAACGTTGTTGTTCTGGCTCAAGCCGTCAGAGCTTTTTGGCAAATTTTTCAGTATTGTTCCTGAATTTGCTACACTAACATCGCCAGTTTTTGCAAATGTTATAGCTGTTACAACTGGGCTGTTTCCACAATGCTGGGTATCGTTTCCAAGATGGACGTAGTGATTATGAAATACAGGCTTGTTTGCGTTTTCCTTGCAGAATTTTCGTGGTATACTAGTCCGATCGGAGCCGGTATCTACGATTGCAGTAAACTCTTGTGATTTGGTACCCGAGATAGTAAGAGTAGTTAATAAAGTATTATTATGAAATGTTATTTCCATTACTTTGAAACAAGTATGGAAAATGTTCTCTATTTATTAATTCTGCATAATATGGTCGCTTTCCGTACTTTCTTCTTGCCTTTGATAAGGCCTCTTCCAGTGTGTACCCAGTAAAAAGTTCACCATTAGACATTAAGGCATATTTCCCCTCATGTTCAAGCAATTTGATACCTTTTTCCAAGAGTAACTGGTGTTGGTGCAAGACATCTTTTAGGGTATCCTCGTCAATAAGGTCCTCTTGTTTCAGTTTTAGCAATTCGGTAGAATGAATCTTTAACTGTTTATACTTTTCCATAGTGAACCTAAGTTGCTGGACGGTTATCGAGACGTTCTTATGCATCTCGTCTAACGCACTATAGGAAAAATGAGTGCCACTAAAATTACGACTTACCGAAGAATATGTTTGTAAAATCGGTGAGTCAAGGGAACTCATAATTTTAGATTACATTTTTACCACTTATTAAGTGATAAGGAAAAATGATATCTTAATTATGTTCTGGAGAATGATTCAAACGTAGTTCTCCGCTATCCTCTATTACCAAATCATACTCGGCCCACATACTATACTGGTTATTCCACTGGTCTGATGGAACAAAGATATGTAAAATATGTTTGTAGAGGGTTGTCCCAACCACAGGCGGGTACTGATTTTGAGCCTGCGGAGCAGGGGGGAGGCGCAATATCTAATTCTATACCCAATTGCACGAGAGTGTAACCTCTTCCTGTAAACGGGTCATTGTCAATACCAATTCCTATAACTTTAGCCCGGAGGTTTACTGGCATGCCTAACTCTTAAATCGCTTACCATATAAGTTATTTTTCTGTGTCATTACTCCGTTTAATTCAGGAATCCTATAAATTAGAATTATAATCGATGGGCCAAGACTGTATTGATACGAAAATGGCGTCTTGACCCACCAATATGGACGTTAGTATGGTCAATAAATTATTAAAGACTTAAGAAAAAAGATTCTGGATTAATTT
>DASWDL010000111.1:0-4035 GCA_036395315.1 Nitrososphaeraceae archaeon | reverse complement strand
GAACGTATAATTTGTGAGTCGTAACTATGCAATAGGCATGGTCCATGAAGTTTATTAAAACCAGACGCAGTGAAAGATAAGTCGTTAAAGTGTAAGCCAAAGTACCGAAATGGGTGAAGGAATAAATAAAACGTATATCTTTCAAACCATTGCACCTCTTCGGTGGCTACAATGAAGTAAAGAATTGCCACGTGTATCTATAAGCAAAATCTCACCCATGTCGAAGATCGAGTGATTTTAAAAATTTATTGGATGGTAATGGTTAGCCATTTACAATCATCGAAACTGACAGATCGTAAAACAGTTTATAGAAATAGCAAAAAATTTAAAAATACGATCTAATTGCATTTACGACACTTTCTATTCCATCAAGATTATTAGCAACCTTCATTAGCTTCTGAATATTTTCAAAATAGTGTTTGTTATTTAAAACTTCAAGTATGGCATTCGAAATATCGACCGCGTCGATGTGGATGGGATCTAATTTTATGCCAATGCCCATTTTCGCAACTTTGTCTGAATTCCCTAGCTGCTCTCCTTGATTGCGGATCGGTATAGTTACGATTGGTTTACCATACTGTATTGCCTGGGAAATAGCCGTGTGGCCGCCTCTTATGACAATTATATCACATATTTTGAATAATTCATCCTTTATCGGACACCATTCGTAGTACCACACTGAATTCGATAATTTGGTCGGAATCGTTTGTCCGTTTGGTCTTCCTTCTGATATAATATATTGTATATCGGCCCGACTATCTCTTACCGCCTCCAGGATCTTTGATATTAGCAAGGGTCTCGTTGAAGCAGGGCCGCTTATGTGCACGAAAACTAATGGCTTGTCCTTACTAATGCCAAGGATGTCCATGATGGAGCTTAGTCTCTCTGGAGTGAAATCAGGGCTTGCGGTTGTGAATCCTACGTACTCCACTTTTTTCTGGATCGAATCGCAATCCCAAATATTATGCTCGGCTACGGTATACGGAGGAGGAAGATCTGGTATAAGCACCTTTTCTGACATATTCCATAGCCCCCCCATGAATTCACCGTTAATTTTTTCAAAAATCCTTGTTACGGTCAATTCTCGTAGTCTTGGTGAGAGTAACAATTTAACCTGATTGAGTATTACTATTGTTGGAATTCCCAACATACGGGCGGCGACAATAGGAGAGAGTCTCGAATCTGATACAACAACATTTGGACTAAAAGATGCTAAATTTCCTATTTCACTATTTACTTGTCTCATGAAATTAGTAAACCATGAAGGTACGTTTCCTAAGCTGTTCTTAATTGAAAATCCGCCCTCTCCGCTCCAAACAAGCTCTACTGGAGGAACAGAGTTGCATTTGAATCCATGCATCTCTATGTAAGACGCAGCTTCGCCGTAAGATGAAAATTTTAACGATACATCGTGATCGTAACTGTTCAGACGGGAGGCAATTGTTACTAATCGACTTGCATGACCCAGACCTACACCATAGGGAGTAAAATAGGCCCTCGCCATGAAAACAATCAACGATTTTTGAAGCTCACGGTTAATAAATTATAATACTGAAAAAAACAAGAACCATATGGCAAGACAAGAATGAAGCTATTATGCTTTGCTTAATATTTGTGGTGGTTCGTCCTAACTTGGTTTGTACCTAGCATACCTCGTCTTGTAATCTTTCTAAATCTTAGCTTTCAAATTTTAGTATCGGAGTTTAGTTCATTTATTTTTTTTAAATGGTTTGCTAGTGTTGCCAATACTTCTATCTTTCTTTTAGGATAATTAGCAAATCGAATTACATTCTCTATGAAAGTTGGTATTGGGATAACTTCTTCTCCTAGAACTTCTATGCCTCTTCTTGTCAGCAGGTAAGATTTTGCGATATGTGCAGCTTGGATCCCATTAAGGAAGTAGTTTTGGGATTCTGACATGGAGCTGCTGGCCTCGACGTATTCTCGTTGGAGTAATTTGGTTACCTTCTCTATATCATCTTCCATCAATTTCATCCTATCGACCAATTGATTGATCCTTTCCACGGAATCTGGTTCCATAGAGTATCACACTACATCGCAGTAATTACAGCTAATTATATTATCGTACTACCAATCGGTCTTTTTTTCTCTCTTGGTCTTGGATTTTTCTCAATTCGCTTAAAAGGAATTTCTTATATTTACCTCGCTCCTGTTCAGTCATTTTATCCAGGTTGGAACTCAATGTAGAGCCTATTGTGGACATTCTATCTATTAAATCGATTGCCATAAATTTGCCGACATTCCCTACTCTAAGCATCACATCTAGTTGCTTTTGTACGATATTATGAACTGAATCAGTATCTTCAGCGATTTCCAAACCCTTAGGAGTAATGCGGTATTTACCACTTTCAGTTTCACTAATTAATCCTTCTTCTAGTAACCTACCCAACATTGGATAAATCAACCCTGGTGAAGGCTTCCACTTCCCGTCACTTTGCAATATTGCTTTATCAATAATCTCTTTTCCTGTCATTGGTTGTTCTTTTAATAATGCCAAAATATAATGACGAGAAAATCCTCTTGGAATTACACTTCCCACTCTCGCAAGCCAATTCGATATCATAAGAATGTTAATATCACTAGCGATATTTTAGTTTTGCTGCCGGTACAAATTATTATTAAAATCTCTTCAATCTCACCATTATGTCAATAAGAACGACCAAGTGCCTTCCTAAGGTATCAAATATACTAGGAAGCTTGTAGCTACGACAGCAACAATAATAATAATTGTTATCACTATGCCTTTCCTTGTGGTTCGTTTCTTCTTGCCTTCGCTTTCTATATCCTCTGGACTAACCAATTAACGATCAAATATGCAATAACCATCGTTAATATTTTTATTCATTTATGGAAAATATAGATGATGTCGAATCCGCAATACGTCATAGCTCAATTTCTGAAGGTGATTCAACAAAGGCGATCCATTATTATTAATCCCGTGATAGCCATTAACCACAATTTGCTAGGAACCAATTCTTATCTTTCACCGACAATGACAGATAGTTGTTATTAAGCGATTCACATTGTCTATCGATCGCAGCCTGCTCCTCAGGTGTGAATGATTTTGGACTTGTAGTGCGTTCGAATAAAGATTTGTACCCTAGTGTTCCGTTAGCCAAAGATGCTTGAAGCCCTTTAGCCTGGATACTAGTCTCGTTTTTAGGTGTAATTATTTCCAAAACATACCAGAAAATCTTGTCTCTCGACTTGATACAGTCTACCTTCCTGTTATCTGGGTTAGCAATATTTTTACACGAGGCTCCAGAAACCCCGGCATCTATTACTTTGCTAACTTCTTTCTTTAATTCTTCAGAGGGCGTCATACTAAGGGTTTTTATAAATTCTTCCTGTATCTTGTCCAAATTTCTACCTACCACCGAAGACACGAAGCTTGTTTGATTGTCAATGTTCCCTATTGTTTTATTGCCAAAAATAACAATGTACGTCATATTCCCATCCGAAGGCTTCGGGATTTGGCTTAGCGTTGAGTTATTGGTCTGTCCAGAAGAATAATTTGTCCCTATCTGGAATACTGCCAATAACACAACTAACGTAGCAAAACCGATAAGTTTGTTCAACTGTTGGTAGAGTAAACGGATTAATTATTAATATTTTCTATTAAAGAATGCCGAAAAAAGACATGCTTTGCATTTAAGCTCAATAATAGATGAGATATTTGTTCTAACTATTTGGTCCAAGCGTAATAAGTCTTTGGTTGGTACAAAGTCTGAATTATTCCTTGGGTTGACTGAACCCCACTGCACCAGTTTTGGTAGCTCACTTTTATTATGGCTTAAGATATTAATAAAAATTTGTTTGTAGGGCTTAAGTAGTCGTTGGTTCTATTGTTACAACGTTGGTATGTACTGGACTTTGTAAAGATATGGGTTTTGCCAACGTATCGGACAATGTCGGTGCTAAGAACTGTCCCGAGTGTCAGATATTTCTGATTACAGAAAGTAATAAGTGTGGTTTGTTGTGGAGGCACCTTAAGTTATAAAACTAAAGACTCTT
>DASWDL010000110.1:0-1570 GCA_036395315.1 Nitrososphaeraceae archaeon | reverse complement strand
CATCGTCGCTATCCAATTAAACACATGCATTGCTGACGCAGGAACTGCAGCGAGAGTCCCTACCATGAATACAGTCTTTTCTGTAAAGCTCATTCCCGTAGCGAACATGTGATGAGCCCACGAAGCAAAACCTATCGTAGTTAGCAATATGAATGCGGCCACACCCGACTGATAACTAAAGAGGGGCTTCCTGGAGAACTTTGGTATCATTTCATATAGCATACCTACTGCCGGCAATAAGAAAATGTACACTTCAGGATGGAATGTAAACCAGAACAAGTGCTGATAAGCTATTGGATCTCCACCAAGTGCTGGATTGAAGAAGCCAGATATTCCAAGCCTGTCGGTATATAACATAATTAAGGCTGCCGCAAATGTGGGAACAGCCACTATCGTCATAAATGAAATTGACAAAATGGACCATGCAAAGAGGGATATCTTCATTAAAGGAAGATCGGGATGCTTGCACCTCAATATAGTCACTATAAAGTTTATAGAGCCTAGTACAGAAGAAATTCCTAAAATTTTAAGTCCAAAGATCCACATTTCTGCAGCAGGTCCCGGGGCCCTTATGACAGAATAAGGCGCATAAGCCGTCCATCCAGTATCTGAAAATCCTAGGAAGACCAGGGCTGCACCCACGGGAATCATCCAGTACGCAACAGCATTGAGTTTTGGCCATGCCATATCTTTGTACCTCACCATAATTGGAATTAGGTAATTTCCAACACCAGCAGCAAACGGAATTGCCCACAGGAACAACATGGTTGTTCCATGAACAGTAAAAAACCTGTTAAAATCAGATGGATCATGAAAGATCTGTAGACCAGGCAAGAATAGTTCCGCCCTAATGGCTAGGGCAAGTCCTCCACCAATCATGAGAAATGTGATTGAAGTTATTATGTATAATAATCCTATATCAGTATGGTGTGTTGAGAAAAGTATTTCCCACATTGGACGAGGTCTCTTAACTTCTAATACCACCTAGCATACACCTTCCAATTGCATATTCCTGTAGCTTGATATCAATAAAAGCATTTTGTTTTGACTTCTATCAAGCTAAACATTTCTTTTTGAACTATTATTCGGATTATTCTAAATTTATTGGAAATTCTAATAAGCGATGGGTACATTTAGCAATAAACTAACTACGGTAGCCGTAATACTCGGTATACAATCAAAAAGTAGTATAGCGAAATATCTTATTTAGCGACATACTCGAGACTGAAATATTAGGTGCTATTTACTATTGGATTGTTTTTTTCAAATTTATTTTTGTAAAAAGTGCATGTAGCAGTTATACTTTGAATTTCTTTTCGTTATGTATCAACGCAATAAGCATTTATACGACGTGAATCTTCCCACAATTATTAATCCATATCTATATTTTCAAGACATTACCAATTATGAGAATAAAGTTCTGGAATTTTATGAATAGACCTTGAATGAATTGGCATATTCAATTATGATAACTCCTGCCTCTCGAATTGTCATAGCATTATTGTTTAAGATATAATTACGACGGCGGAATTATTATCCTGTGCAAGACACCATATTACTTTTCTACTAC
>DASWDL010000109.1:0-14964 GCA_036395315.1 Nitrososphaeraceae archaeon | reverse complement strand
CCTTTGTTTGCCCTTTCCTTCTGGTATTGTACAAACGAGATAATTTTAGACTGAATTAACTCGGGATTTGACTTTGCAAGGTTTAAGAAATCTTTTGCTTGGTCCTTTAAGTCACCCTTCATACTTAGATAATCAAGTACGACTTTCAATCGACCAGGGTACTGTCTTCTACTTTCGGGTGCTTTTAAAGCATATATAAAAATTGAAATGGGGTCTTCTTCGAATCTGGTTTGGTCCTCTAGGCGTAGCAAATATTTATCAAAATAGTATCTGAAAGGGCCCTAATAAAGGGACAAGATTGATTTGGGCCCAAGGGGATTCGAACCCCTGACCGACCGGTTATGAGCCGGTCGCTCTAACCAGGCTGAGCTATGGGCCCTAACTGGAAATTCCTGAGCCAAGTACGTATAAAGGTTTTGAAGACTTCCGGCCCAGAGTTATTCAAGAGTTCTATCTAGATGGGTTAAATAACGATCATGAATAATACTTGGAGAAACCGCTTTTGTCTTAAGTTATGTATTTGTCATACACTGAATCGAGCAATTCGTTCTGTGCCTTTAATGATTCAATTGCAGCATTTAAAGCAGTTTTGTGCCTACTCCGTGGGATCTCGTCAATAAGATCTCGCCAAACTTGAGCATGCCGAACGTCAACTTCTTCATGAGTTCTAAAATATTCCAGAGCATCGTCATCATTAATATTGTAAAATAATTCTAACCCGTCAATCTTCGATCTGCTAATTTTTGGTAATTCCATTTCATAAGCGTACATGGAACATATGCCCTCTTCAAATGAATTTGTAGTTATTTTTTTTATTCGCGAGACAGCTTTGTTAGTGTTAGTAGCACCGTTGTAAGTAAACAAGACTTCTTCTGGGACACCTAGCTTCAGTACAAATTTTTTCCATAGCCTGATATGTTCTGATTCTTCCCTTCGGTTTTCTTCTATAGCTTGACGCGATTCCGAATTAATAGTAAGGCTTGCAATATTCCCCACCATTTTTGGAATAGTCTTTACCAAGCTGAAATACTCTTTGGAATATCCCTGCAAATGATCAAGATTTAGTTCCCCCTTTGACCACATTTGATAAAAAGGGTGTTTTAAGAGACTTCGCTTTTGTATCTCCTTGTCTATCATTTTAACGAGCTTCTCCATAAGAGTAGGATCTTTTTAGGTCATACTAAAACCTTATGTATTAACAATTGACTAATTTAGAAAAATTAACCAATCAGAAGCTCCCACTGTTTATTTCAGATTCGCAAGAAAAGATTTTATGACCATTTCTAACCACCACTTGATGACTGCTCCGGTGGTGTAGTAGCTATCAGCTGCACAATCCGGTCAAGCATTGTGGCCTTTCGAGTCGCAGATCCCGGGTTCAAATCCCGGCCGGAGCATCAAATTTTCTCAATAATTTCGACACGTTATGTTGTCCGCATTCATGGTGAGCTGAGCTATTTTCGTCGTTCCTCTAGCAATCCTATCCAATCCATATTTACTTATTTAGAAACCATACTTCCTGTTATACTTCAATTAATATTCAGCTTGCTTGCGATATAGCGACGTAACACGTAAATTGGAATAGAAATTTTTCTACCTCTCCAATAAGAATGCCTCGACTTGCACAAAATTCTAAAACGATTAAATAGCTTGGCAAATTCAGTATTGTGGGCCAGATTTCATTTTTGAATCGAAGAAATATGGAAACAAATCCGCTTACAGAACAATTCAGCTCTTATCTTTCAAGGATAGACGAACTTTTGGTTCATGAATTAGACTTGTATTCGTGGTCTGAGTTTTACGCGCCTCTTAGATACGCCTCTGATGGTGGCAAACGCATTAGGCCCCTCATACTCTTACTCTCTTCAGAAGCTGTCCTTGCTGATAAGGTAAAATCAATTGATAACTCTGAAGAAATTTACTTGGCTTCATCTGCAATAGAATTATTGCATACCGAGTCAGTTATTCATGATGATATTATAGACAAAGAAAGTATTAGGAGGGGGAAACCCTCATTTCATGTCAAGTATGGCTATAATAGTAGTATTCTCACTGCAGATTTTGTTCTTGGCATTATTTTAAACATGTGTTCAAAAATAGATAATGCCAACGTTTCAGCAGAATTATCAAAAGCTGCGACAAAAATGAGTGAGGGAGAAATGATGGAAATTAGATTGGCTAAGGACCCAAGGTTGAAGGAAGACGATTATATCAAAGTAGTGGAATACAAGACTGCGTCCCTTTTTGAGGCAGCCGCTAAGATAGGCGCGATATTAGGTTTTGGTCGAGAAGATGAAATTCTTGCTATGGGAAGTTTTGGCCATCTTTTGGGCATAGCGTATCAAATTCATGATGACCTCTTGGATTGGAATAATGAAGACAGACTATTCAACATGCTAGTTAAAAACAACGAACAGTCCGTTGAATTCGTCAAAAGAATGGATAAATTGTTCCTTTCCTACTCTAGCAAAGCAAAAAACGAGCTTAGGAAAATTGCAGAATCTGTCCCAAAGAAATACTTACAACATTTAACCGATTTGACTTATATTCAAATTTAAATGTGGAAATGTGAACACTTTTCCCAGCTCTAGACAGCTCACTGATGTTTATTCACAGCGGAATAATAGTTGACAGCGAAAGTCTACGATTTGGCCATTGAACGACTATTCTGTTTATGGTAACTTTTGCAGTTTAGCTATACTGTTCCGAATTTTCTAATCATGACTAAAAAGATACAGCAGCCAGGCTAAAATCGCATCATGAAATCAGCTTTATCGATTACTATTCAGATTTTTTTATTATTTTTTTGAGAGCTGTCCGTTTACTTGTTTTGGAAACCTCCTTTTTTGGAGAATTCCTTTTAGCAGGAGTATCTTTGTCTGATGTGGGCCTTTTAGCTTTTGATCTTTTTTCGGCACTTGATTGAGTTTGGATGATTGTTTTTGCCTCGTTAAAAATTTTCTTAAGTTTCTCAATATTTTCTGGGTGAGAAGATGTTCTGAGTTTATCTATAGGAATGTCCCTCCTAAGAGCAACCCGCAAATTTATTACTCCCGCCTGGAAAATTTCATTCTTAGAATAACCGCGCCCAGGTCTTGCTTTGGGCATATTTCTATGAAAAGTTTGTACAATTGGCTTTTCTATTTTTCTATTCACGTCACTTAAATGATTTCCGAGCAAATTAAAATGTTTTCTATTTCTCAATCTAATTTAGCAACAGCCTCTTTGGCCACGGAATTTATCATATCATATTGAATAATTGAGTAAGAATATCAAATTTTTAGCAGCTATTAAAAATTGAGTTACATAGCTAAGACGAATAGTAATTGCTATCGCTGATGATGAACCGAGGAATGCCACATGCCTGACTCCTGGATAGACATGTTAAACTCACCTATCCTAAGGAGAGAAAAGTAAGTGATGTATTTCAGGAAAAAATCGGATCATGTTCTAAATCAGGTTTTTTTTTGGCCAGCCATTAGAAACGTCATATTGGTTCTGACTTTATCCTTGATTGACTTTGCCGGAATTCCCGCAACAATATCTCCATCGATAACATCATGTATTACACCCGCTGAAGCTGCGATAATAACATTATTACCAATCTTAATGTTATCTTTTATCATGGAATTAAGTCCAGTCCAGCACATATCTCCTAATAAAGCACTGCCTCCGATTATTGTTCCAGCCGTCAATTCGCAATCTTTTCCGATTTTGACATTATGCGCCACATGGACTAACGCATCCAACTTAGTTCCATCTCCTATAATGGTATCAGATAAGGACCCTCTTGCAACGGATGAGTTCGCAGAAATTTCTACATTCTTTCCGATCTTCACTCCCCCTATATGTGGAAAACGCTCTAAAGTCCCATTTTCATAGCGCTCAAATGCAAATCCATCAGCCCCCACTGTCACACCTTGCTGAATTATACAATCACCCGCTAATACACAGTTTTGGACAATGCTTACACGATCGTAAATAATTGAGTTGTCGCCAATTTCGCAATTTTCGCCAATTACACTAAAGTCACCTATGTAGCAATTCCTGCCTATTTTAGATGTATCTGCAACTGACGCCTTTCCTGATATACCAACTAATTTCTTTTTACTGTACATCATCCCTAAGACACGAACAAATGCCAATCGAGGATTATCTGTAAAAATGAGTTGTTTTCTATTTTTATCTCGGTCGAGGTTTATATCAATTATTCCTTCCAAAGAGGGATCACAAATAATAGTGCCGGCATTTGACTGTGATATTAATGCTAAGCCCTTTTCACCAGTGTGATAACAAAAAGACACATCGCTATTGCATGCAACAGAGATTGATGCCGCTCCTTTGACTTTTCTATCCTGACCATAAACGGTAAATGAAATTCCCAACTCTTCAAGAAGGATCCTAACATCCCATTCCAATTTTAATCAAACAATATGTTGCTCTAGTCAATTAAAGTGTTGGGTCTATCAAGTTAAAAACGAAGGGTCGCAGGCAACAGCAGCCTACCTTAATCTAAATCAAGCCATGTTTGGGAGACAAAATATGATAGCATGATGCAACTCGAAGCAGCTCCTTATACATTCTGATAGTCATCCAATCCAGCCGTTTGTCCGAATATTTCAGGTAATCATTGTACTACCAGTTAATTAATAAGCTTTGTGTATGGCAATGGAATATGACTATAAAGATAAGAAAAGATAATTAATTTTCTAAATTAATACTTTCCAACCTGTTTGAATCACTTTATTTGAGGTGAGGCAAGTGAATTTACACAACCTACTGACTTTGGTACATCGCAGACTGATTTGGAGTTTGAAGGTCTGATTACCCATCAGGATATTATGGATGGTAAGTTAATTGTGGAGTGGGAAGATACCATTATTGGTAAACGCCTGGACATTAAATATCATTCCTTCAGGATCTCTCCTATTTTTCTATAATGAATTCATCAACCTGCATTCCAAAATGTCTCCCTGTAGAAGGCCTTGTAAAAACCATTATTTCATCACCTATTTTCACGTCTGTCACTGCAATTAATTTCTTATCTTTACCAACTAAGCGTATTGTTTCCGCATTTTGTACTATTACACTCCCTGTCTCTCCTTCAAAATCAGCCCGAATTAACTTTAAAGGACGTGTTTCGATTTTTGAACGTCCAACAGTAGAACTTCTTGAGACACCATTGTCATTGACAATCAGAATTTCACTACCTGCTTCCAATTCAGAGAGGTACTTTGTACTTCCGTCTGGCATAATCGTGTAACAGTGTACTGCTCCTGCATTTACTCTGAATGGCCTAGGTGAAGTAAAAGAAGAGCCAATTGATTCATTGTGAATCAAGAACAAAAACCTTGACATATTTCCAACAAGCATTCCTTCCCCGTAAGTCATAATCGAGGCAGTATCTACACAGACTCTTTCTCCAACTCCGGCGTCTTTCACTTCGATTATCCTGCCATTTCCCAAAGTGAAGAAAATGTTTTGCAAAGCAAATTTTGAATTCTCTACTTCTTTCAAGTCATTCGTAGCCAAAATGACCCCATCTACACCAAGTTCTAATACAGAGAACAAAGTTCTAACTTCGTCAGAATTTTTTGCGTTAGCGTAAATTTTTGTTCCACTTTTCTGTAACTTCGCTATTATATTCTCAAGAGGTATAATCTTCCAATCCGACACGTCAACGATTATGAATTCCGCACCCTTCTTAGAAGCTTCTGATATGTCACTGACATCACTATTTGCAGTCACTTTCTTGTAATAGCCGGTGGTTTTGCCTTTTTTTTTAATTTTCTCTATTGACTCTATCGAATCACAGATTACGTAATCAGCGTTTTCCGACGGAAAAACAGTCTTTAAATTCTTATCTTTTACCACCTCAGGGTCGGCATAGACAAGTCCTATACCTACTAGTTTTTCAACAAACTCTACGAGATCAAGGCCGCTTAGAGCTACTGGTCTAATGATCAGCTGTTTATTTTGCCTCAGATTTGACAAGATGTTTAATCACCCACTTAGGACTCTTACCTTTGAATATTATTTCCGCCAATGCCTTGAGCATTGCTGGAGGATTTTCATGCTGAAAGATGTTTCTACCAAATGTTACACCGGCAGCCCCTGCTTTCATTGCACCAGCGCACATTTCTAATATCTCTTCATCTGTGTTGGCCTTCGGTCCACCAGCCACTACTATCGGAACCGGACAGCTCGTTACTACGGACTTGAAAGAAGACGTATCACCTGTATAGACAGTCTTTACTATATCAGCTCCAGCTTCAGCTCCTATTCTGGCGACGTGCGACACAACTACCTCGTCATGGGGATTCTTTATATTGTCACCCCTAGGATACATCATAGCAATCAAAGGCATGTTCCACTCGTTACATTTGTCAGAAACCATTCCGAGCTGATGTAGCATTTCTGGTTCTTCTTTAGCACCAACGTTGATGTGGATAGAAACCCCATCAGCCCCTAATCTTATCGCGTCTTCAACACTGCCCATTAGTATTTTTTTGTTTGGTGAAGGCCCAAGGGACGTACTTGCGGACATATGAGCAATTACCCCAAAGCTGGGGGGTCTGGGGAAGCTCTTCAAAATGCCCTTATTTACTATAACACAGGTTAAGCCGGAATTTTCACAACGATAAATAGTATTATGTATCTCTTCTAACCCCGGGAGAGGTCCGTTCGTAATACCATGGTCCATAGGGATGCAGAGCATCCTCTTGTTATTAAGTAAACGACTTAATCGGATCTCCTTTCCAATAACCATAAATATCTGAGCTTTTCTTGCCCGACTTAAAAAGTGATATGATCATAAGACGTCGGAGTCAGTGGCAATAAGTGCTTGAAATAGATTATGTGCATCAGCTCTAAGTAGATCAATGAAATAACGGAATTGTCGCTACTCGGCATAGAATGAATTTGCCCTGAAAACACTAGCTTATTGCTTCTTCTCCGCGCGACTTTGTACCTATATCTACAGAGTCAACGACGGCTGAAATGAAGATCTTGCCATCTCCAGCAGAGCCAGTGCTTACGGTGTCCAAAATGGTTTTTATAACTTTTTCCACTATGGAGTCTTGAACCACAGTTACCACATTCGCCCTTACAGAAAATTCTGCCGTATATCGAGCCGTTCCTCTTTGAGCTTCTACCAGAGGTTTCTCACCCTTGCCTCGACCTTTCGCATCCAATATTGTACAACCACCTACGCCCATCTCTTTTAATGCCGAATTTAAATCAGAAACCTTTTCACTAGCAATAATGGCTTCTATACGTTTCACAAATTGCTATAAATTATATTCACAATATAAGGTTTTCAAATACAGTTTTGTAAATAAGAAATATAACTAATCCCTTAAATAATATAGTTATTATCACAAAATCAGTATTTTCTATTATGAAGAGTTTAGTTCTTAGGATTTCGTTCTTGACAACATATGCATAACTCCTTTCTTAATATTTGGAGGATGTTGTCTAAAATGTTTTTTAAGCTTAACGAAAGAATTTTTTTGTAGCTCCAAGGGTCATGGCCTCTACGTCTGGAATCGCAGCTACAATCGGCATGTCCCTAACGACCTTTCCTATCACCAAGCAATGTCTGTTCGGAAGGGTTTTGACAACTGATTTAACGGTGTCATTATCTATGAGAGATACTCTAGCTATCCTTTCTAAATCAGATTCATTAAGGAAATTAAATAAGAATATATTATCAACTTGGCGGTACACTCCATCTCCTAGGGCGTCTGGTTGATTTGTTATAAAAGTGGTAAATATCCCAAAATGTCTCATTCTGGTAACAATGTCATCCCAGTAGGTTTCCTTTACGTACAAATGCGCCTCTTCTGCGAATAAGAATATTGGAGGGATCAACTTTCTTTCTAGCAAATCAACAATTTTACTTAACACGAGCTCCACAATTATTCTTCTAATTATTCCACTGACCTTATTCAAACTGATAACGATCAATGCACCGTGTGACTTATTGGAAATAACATTTTCGAACTGTAGGCCGCGTTCATTGGTTTCCGAAAACAATCCTGAATTGTGAAGCAAGTGATATCTCGAAGCAAGAGCGTCACGTACAAGCTCATTCATGTTAATACGATTAATCGAATTGCCTAGTGATTCCATGTCCAGCTTTTGAGCATTTTCTAGGTTGTCCCAAACTCTCAAGAATTCACGCATAGAGGTCGATGGCATTTCCAGTATATTTTTGAGGATGTTAGATATCGTAAACTTACCACAGTACTCCAATCTAAACTTAAGTAAACCTCCGAGTTCCAAAATGACTGTACGATCACTTATTGAGGACGGTTTACCACTTCTAGTCGTTGCCAGTCCATCATATTCCTTATTGAGATCAAATACGACAACATATGCTCCGTGCTCGACCAGTGATTTAATCAGGAGTTTTGATAAGTGTGATTTGCCCGACTCTTTTTTACCTGTAATTATATTCAGTTTTCCATCCAAGTCTTCTGCGTAAATTTGAAAATTTTCTCCTGTCCTTTCGTTTTGTCCAATGTTTATTGGTTTGTCTCCGGAACGATTCAGTAATATGCCTATTTCGTGCATTGATAATTTCCTCACCTTAGAATAAACACGAGAAGGAATCCAAGATACATTACTGGAGATTTTTCCAGCAACATCTATACTGGATCTTATCTTAGTTCTAACTAGTCTGGCATCTCTGATGAGCTTGGAAAGACTGCCAATATTTAAAGGGTCATGAAGATTTTCTTGACTTGAGACTAATATTATTTCATCTTTGACTATATCTTCCGTTAAGCCTTGGGAGGACAGATAATCCAACTCGTATATTTGAACTATCATTTTCCGACAATTTTTTTCATCATCGACTTCAAGGTAATCTCCCTTTTGCACTACGTCGTTATTCAAAGCAAGAAGTACAAGCTCATTTCCATTCTTCGAAAGGATCCTCATACCTAAATCGAGCCCAGAAGATTAGTTCTCACATCTTGAGATGCCAATTCAACTACATCATAATTCCTTAGAATATGTCCTCTTATGCCGGCTATTTCAGTATTTGAAAAACACGATATATGGTGTGCCAGACTTAGGCACTCTGGATATCCAGATGGAATCGGATCGTTGCCTAAAATCTTTCCTAAAGAGTTCGCGACATCATAGATGTCCTTCTCTACTATATCCGCTCTTAGCATTAAAGTATTCTCTGCAAACTTTACCAGCGTGTTAAACCCTAGCACATTTCGCACAAGGCTTTTCACAATTAAACTCACATCTAAAACCCCAGGACCGTTAAGTTTCCTTAGGTTACCCGATACTGTATCGAGAATCTTAAATTTAGTACTTTTACCAATACCGACAATTGAATTATTATGTAGCACGCAGTTTTCGATTATTCTCTTTAAATTGTAATTCCTATTTTCAAATGGTGAAACTTTTAGGATTCCGTCAACAAGAATAACAGAGTCATGTAAGATTTTTGCAAGTTCAAACTGTATTAGCCTTTCAGTATTGATTCTGATCATCCTTCTGGCCACATCAGAGTCAAACGAGACAATTTTTACTAATCGGCTATCGAGTTCGGAGTCGGAGAGAGAAGCTTCAGTCAAATACAAGAGAAGGGGTCCGATTTTAAAATGCAGTACGATTTCAAAAGAAATACAAAATACAATACCACATTTGATAGCATAGATAGTACCTTCTTCTGTTTCGGCGATTTTAATGCAGCTCGAGTCTATGCCGGTTACGATGGTAGGGTTTGATACTATTGCGATTGCCCTTAAGGGAAAATTGTTATCTTGGTATTCTTTTTTCCATCCATTTATTGGAACCCTTGTCCTGTCATTGGGTGTGAATACAATATTTTTCCCCTTTAATAATTCACCTATATTCAAAAATGACTCAAGCGAAGTTATTTTTAACATATTTGCAAGGTCCTTTACGTCTACACTTTGGTGAAGATTTAATTGCGCATTCATGTTGAACACCAATATAAATTGGCGGTTCTATATATATATTGCGCATCATGCCCAATATGCTCAGCAACAAGTTTATGTTATTGTGTCAATTTATTTATATCATTTTTATGAGCGATGCTTTCATCACCGAATCTAACTCAAATGATGTTAAAGTCAGATTAAAGCATAGAGATTGGGAAGTTGAGATTACTTGTAAAGAAAATAAGTTAAAAAGTATAGTTGAAGATGTCATATCCGGGCTAGATTCTAGTGCATACGATGTGTCGAGTAACGGCAAAAACAGCTCAGAGCTAAACGCTCAGATGGAGGAGTTGAAGTCAAAAGTCATGTCTATTGAGACTTTGGTGTTGGGTTCGGGCGGAACTGGTATTGAGCGTAGGTCAGCTCAAAAAATAGGGATGACTTGTAGAAGCCTATTGGATTTGTTATTGAGCGAGAATTACTTCAATCAAGAACGACAACTTGGCCAAATACACGAGGAGATCTCCCGTCGCGGATATAATTACGATAGGACAGCAGTGTCACATTCGCTTACGGATTTGGTTAGAGAACGAATGTTAGCAAGAGTTGGAACTATTCGAAACTATCGGTACATTCAAAAAGAATACATTGGCACCGAGTAATCACAATTAGGATTTTTTAAATTTTCTTCTTAGAAAGACTTGAACTGAGCCAATGGATCCCTGCGGTATTAATAAAATACACCCCCACCTGTGAAATATTCTTGTTCGATTCTTTTACGACATAGCCAGATTTAACTAATTCAGATAACCGAGAGCTGACAGATTTTGGATTTAGAGTAGTAGCACTTTGAATTTGCGAAATAGTCACTTTTTCTTCAACCTCTTTCCCTAGTTCACTGGCTATCTTCATAGCTACCAGATAAAGTGCTACGATCTGTTTGTCAGATAACCTTACTCCGCCTACCGCGGGATCTATTATTGGACCTTCTGGTGTTATCTTAACAAAAGTTCCAAAATCATCAATTAGCTCGGGTAAAGCATAATTCAATGAAATTTTTCTTGCTAGATCGATTGTCGGAACTTGCTTTGAAATGAATGTCATAACTGATGAAAGTACTGTTTCAATAGAGCCAGTAAATTGAACATTGATCTCGTTTAGTGAAATTGTAACTCTTAGATTGGATTCTCTATTGGGGTCGGGGTTCTCTCCATCTCCAATTTGCATCATAATTACTTAGAAGGCAGAAAAGGAAGTATATACATATTACGTGACATCGCTTCCCCTTGAAATAATTCTTAACCAACGGTGCCCTTAAGCAGAATCACCATCTACTACCTGATCGTCCAGTGCGATAATGGTCTCTAACTTACTAGGTAGAAAATTTTATTGGAAGATATTACTTGTTTATAAAAAATTTAATTCACCATAAAGAACTGCTTCAGCTTTTGAATGATATCGCTAAAAAAGTTGGTAGATTTGTTATTATGTTCAAGTGTGGATTGACTAAGTAATCCTGATGATAAGTTCTTAGCAAGTGGCATGCCGCCATTCATATTATTCAGATTATGCAGTTCAGTCAGAATGCTGTTATTAGTGCTTGAGCTAGGGTAAGTAAGCGGGGCCAGCTTGGAATTGTTACTCATTTCTATATTATTTTTTTCAAGCTTGGCTGAAGTCGCGTTTATTTGGATTAGTTGATCGTATGGCAATTTGACTGGAATATGAGAAATGTCCAAGCTCGATGGAAATTTATTCTGCGGACTGGCGGTCTGGTTCATAAGAACTGAATTGGTGGCATTTTTTATCAAGCTATTAAGGGTATCGTTCATCATACCATCAAGTGTATCTGATACCACTTTATCGATTATTTCCTTTATTGAAGAGGAATTTGTCTTCTGAGCATTTATATTGATGAATTCAAATGGGAGAAAATTCATTGCAACCAAGCTGAAAGTGAGAATCGTAGGGGTGATTATACTTTTTACAAACAAACTATGTCTCATTATACATTCATTTTAAGCAATACATATTCTGTACTTAATGCTACAATGTAAATAAGTACTAAGTATATACTAAGTTTATCTTTAATATCCTAGCTTGAGAAAAATTACAAGATGTGACTCAGAAGTTTCAATCTTTATTGCTTCACATTATTGATTCATTTAAAGAGAATATTAAAAAGAAATTACCGTCAATGAACAGATAACAGTATAGATGGCCTCTGTAGTACAAGTTCATGACCCCTTGAGAATTAACTAGGCAGGGTAAGGTCGATAAATACAGCAAGCGTACCTAAGGTAATGCCAATTCATATTTTAAGCGCTGAAAATTTTAGTTTGGACATCTTCTTGAGGGTCAATCAACCTAAACATAAAAATGGTATTCAAGAAGGCGAATGCCTGACCAATGTATGAAGATATTATGAGCACGTGGATTCGTAATAACAATTATACTAATTACTTATGATAGTAAAAAAAGTATATAACTAAAAATATGAGTAGGTAGATAATTTGATATGGTTTTATATGGAATTTCCGGTAATCATGCTACTGAAGCATGTCCACTGAATAATCAAGATAATAGGGCACTCATGTTAGAGATTTCTCAGAGACTTGCAGAAGTTGCTCAAAGAAATCATATTGAATTAAAAGAACAATTCCACTCTGCTTTAGAGCACAATTTTCTCTGGATTTTAGACGCACAAAACGGACACGTCGTACAGAAATTCATGATCGAGTTAGGAATGGCAAAATTTAATTCTATGAAAATATTCCCAATAGGAACATTTCAAAATGTTGTGGATGAATGTAGGAGGTTGGAGCAATTGTCAAAACCTAACGGCTCTTAATAGAATATCCTCGTTATTGTTTAAAATATCTTAATAGTAGATGAAAAGCCACAAGATCCTGAAACAGTCGCTAGAAAATTTAGACTCGTAATTCATGGTATCCGAAACCACGGATGCCTGACTTATATTTATTAGCATGATTAATTGGAAAGACTACGATCTAATCAAATGTCTTGTTGTCCTACTTGGTCTATGAAATTTTAGCTAGTCAAATATAAGGTACTATGATTGTCGCCAAGATAGAGAAGAATGCTCAATTCTTATTCTCATGATACTTCAACTAATATTGTTCATACTGCAGTTTATTATTTTTAAGTATGAAGGATATTGACGGTTGAATAAACGAATAGTCCTTACAATGTTAATCGAAAGGTATGAAAATTGCATACTATTAGGGGATTGTAAGGGGGTCCTTGCAAAGTTTCCTCCTGATTCGGTCCAGCTTACTATTACCTCTCCCCCATACAGAAATGCGATAGATTATGAAACTCATGTAGGAGGGACAGGCTATTATCGTGGAACTACAAGAGTCTCTACGACGGAGTATTTGAAGGAAATGACAGAAATATTTAATGAAGATATTTTTAGGGTAACTAGAGATGGTGGTTACTGCTGTATAGTCATCGGCAATGAGGTTGTCAGTGGCAATATCCTTCCTCTACCACACATGCTCTTATCCAACCTGGTTAAACCTTTTGGAAATTGGTCTCTTCATGAGGAGATAATATGGCACAAGGTGACAGGGGGAACAAATAGGTACGGATCTTTCGTAATAAATCCATATCCAAAATATTTCCGGGCCAACATTATGCACGAGTTTATTCTTGTACTCCGAAAGGGAGATGTGAGCACCGGTAGGACACAGCGCCATGACGCACTACCGGCAAAACATGAAGAATTTACAAAAGAAATTGCTAATTCTATTTGGCATATTGCTCCAGTTCCACCAGGATTCATTGATCATCCATGCCCCTTCCCAGAAGAAATCCCCTATCGTTTGATGAAGCTTTATTCGTATAAAGGGGATGTGATCCTCGACCCGTTTAATGGTAGCGGACAAACCACGAAAGTGGCTTGCCACTTCTTACGAAAATTTGTTGGTATAGACAGAGTAAAAAAGTACGTAGAGTTGGCAGAGGAAAGACTGCATGATGAGCCATTGCATATGCGGCCTCAAGCATTAATACCTAAATGGCAAAAAATTCCCTCACACTATACCAGGATTTAGTCAGAATCAGTTTTTTTCTAATTACCAAGTTCTTTTTATTCATAACTGAGATTTCAAAAGTATCTCCATCTTTAATTGTCAAAGAGGAGGCTAATTCAAAAGGCACAGTTATAAAAAATTCAGTTCCAAAGCGTATAATTTTGTTCTCAAAAAATGTTTCTCTCGAATTTTTAATCACTGTGTCTTCTACTTTATCGGTCAATAAAAAAAGTTTAGGGTAACATGATTATTAACTTGTTACTTAATTTTACCAGAATAAGAATAGTAAATTTTTCCTCATGAAGTTCATTCAAAGATAATTCTATTATTTTTGATGAGCGTTCAGACTAGAAGCAACAGCAAAGAATATTATTGATAGCTCACAAGTCTTTTTATAGGATGTTAGAATCTTCCGATAATTTTTTAATTAATACGACGGTATAACCGCCAGTTTAGTTTTTGACCTAACCATTGATTTAAACATCGAAAAGGGTGGTAGATGCGGGGTCCAAATCAATACTTATAATATTGAAAAGAGCGTCGCTAATTTTAACCACAAATAATACTTACGATGAAAGTGTATACTGGATAGTTTTACTCTGGCCGGAATTAGCACTCATATATCTAAGTAACTTTTTTACTACCACGATACAATACGTCCCTAAGGAGAGTCTGGTAAATGTACGTCAGGAAAAGTGTGAGGAATTTAAGCGTTGTAAAAATAGTCTTTAATTTGGAATCATTATCTAAAAATATATTGACATAATTTGAGCAATTGATCGTTCTTCAATGGGTCACATGTCGACTTCCTGATCCAGCAGGGTTCGAAGTTCTCGGAATCAAGAATACGATCCTAGTCCTGGTTAAATTATCTTGGCTTATATTGTCTGATAACCGATAAGCTTTCATTACTTAATTTCAAGGTATAAGCACTAACGTCATCGCCATCAGATCGGGATAATTCTTCCAGAAATTTT
>DASWDL010000108.1:0-3249 GCA_036395315.1 Nitrososphaeraceae archaeon | reverse complement strand
AACCGGTAAACATAATCTGGAAACAAAGTAGCACGTAGAGAGAATTAAGTAACGTGCAAATGATGCTCTATCGACATGAGATTTCCGGCAGCTTCTATTCATGGCGTGGGAGCGTGTGGATAATAGCAGCGGCTCTTATCTTCAGTCTTGTTGCATATTTACTATTAACTGACAAGGAGCTTAGCTTATTGGACCAGGGGGAAATGTTATTTACCTTAGCTGAAGTGATTTTTGCACTGGCGATAATAATGTCCGCTGTAAGCGCATCTTCCACCATCTCCACAGAAATTGAGTCAGGCACATTTGAAAGTTTGTTACTTACCCCTGTTACTCATAGACAGATAGCGACACAGGAGATGCTATCTATTATTACCATTTGGGGTATATTGTATTTGGTTTCAATCCCCTATCTTATTACTGTGGCCAATGGAACAAATCTTGCGGTATCTGCTGTCTTATATGTTGGACTCTATGGAACCATGCTAGTGACAGGGATTTCGATGATCTCTATTGCAATCTCATGGAGATTGAAGTCTTCAAAAAACAGCATAATGACAACCCTAATGATTGTTTTGATTTTATTGTCGCCGTCGCTATTTTTCGGGACCTCGCTTAAAAAAACTGATTTTGGGCTTGCATTGGAAAATATTAACCCATTTTCTCATGCAGTGAACTCACTTGATAGTGTACTTGTCGACAACGAACAACTATTATCCCAACAGATATCACATATATGGCCTACCATAGCTTTTACCGTTATCTGTGCGCTCATTTTTATTTTCTCAACAAATCGTTTTGAGGTTAAGAACACAGAATGATATCAAACATAACCATGATTTTTGAGTGTTTGATCAGATTCAATTGTAAATCATCGAAACCCGAATTTTCATTTATCGTAAGGAGCTTGTTGTTCGTGTATATAGTTATTCTAACTGCTACATTGTCTTTGCCCTATCCAGTGATTGCACAGCAACAAACGAAATCTATTACTACGCCTTCAACCCAAGATCATATAAAAATAGACATATTGTCAGGTCAGACTTTGCATGGAACTGCAGGACAATTTGTCAAAATTGAAGGAAAAATTACAAATCTCAATCCATCATCAGGTTCGAGTAAAAATAACGAAAGTGGGATCGATTACATATCGATAGTTGATGTTAAAGATAGAGTACCTGTGGATTTAGAAGACTGGAGCGTTGAAAAAGGATTGTATATCCCTTTCGTTGAAAGGGGTCATTCATTGCCATTGGAATGGAGTGTGAGGCTGGTGAAGGCGGGTTCCTATACGGTTACTATATTATTTAATAGTAACGCCGACCCCCATGCACCTCCAGTTGCAAGTTCTAGAATTATTATGGATGTAATACCAAAACTAAATCTAAATCCGGGTAACATTCTGCCAGTTGCATTCAGTGTCCCTGCAGGCTTAATGGGGATCTTTGGGACCCTTAATTACATCCGTGGAAGAAAAACTGGGATCTACAAGTGAACTTATAATACAAACCCCAAATCGAATCCTTTCCAGACCTATCTAACACTGATGCACTCTTGAATTAAAATAATTCTATCCTGCTAATTGAATAACATGTTTTTGAATTCCAATGGTAGATGAGATGTTGGATTAACCTTGATAAGATCAATTTGTAGGAAGTACTATGAATTAGCTCCATTCAAGCCCCTGATCGAGAATACCCGTTAAAATGGAAACCACGGAGATAGATGTCCTCCATTGTTATTCATAGAAAATTATTCTATGACTTAACAGCAACAATTAATAATTAATTAGGTATTCCTTCTACGCATTTTTTTACGGTATGGTTTGGAACAAAACTCCTTAAATTATGTTAATATTAGGGCAGTCCAAGTAGTTGTCTTAGGGTCTCCTTGTCCCTGAATTCTTGCACTGCCTTAGCCAGTTCATGTTCTGCTTGTACTTGCGGACAAGTTTTTCCATTGAAAGAGGTAGAAACCAAACCTGAAATTATGAGATCTTGGACTACGTCCTGCCCTCGAGCCACCCTATCTGCGTGTTGAATACAATAGCGAATGATAATGTTTTCAGGATTACTGGGGTTATTAAGATCCAAACTCCTAGTTAGATTTTCAGAAGTATTATTGAAATATTGAAACTCGAGCTGATTTGATAAAAGTCCTGCACTAATCAGGGAGAATACAATAAAAGTAATTGTCATAGCGACTTTAATCTATCCAAGACTTCATTTATTAATAAGGCTTCATGCGTAAGTTTTCTATATTTTTTTAGAATTCGATTTTTGATCGTTCTAAGGTAAATTTTGTCATAATCATATATATTGCCTTTCTTTAAATCATGTATAAATTTTAGTTCCGCCTTGGTGAGCAACCGTCTAATTTCAATAACTGCCATAGTAAATACATTTCTAGGTTTAGGAAAACTAATTGAAAGAAAAGCAAGAAAGTTCCGTCTTCCAACTGTTCGAAATTCTTCAATTTTAGTCTATATCCGCTGATAACTTGCGTGTACATCGACTTACTATTGAGATGTTTCTGCTATGATTGACTCACAATCTGATGATGCTGTATCTCCATCCACTGGATTGATATATGCCGTGTCAAACCCGGGTCCACATACGATTGCATCGGCTGCATAATCCCTGAACGATACAGCACCAAGCGCAAAGGAGGCGAGTAGAGTATCATTACCCTTCCCACCATCTATCTTATCTGCCCCAGAACCCCCCTGTACGACGTCATCACCATCATTACCCTCAAGAGTATCTTTACCAAGGTCACCAACTACGTCATCGTCGCCATTGTCTCCATGTATGATGTCATTACCTCCATTTCCAAATAGGTTGTCTTTTCCATTTTTTCCCAATATTTTATCATCCCCCATTGTACCATAGATTGTATTTGGAAGATTTGTTCCTGTAATATCGGAGGCCAGTACAAAAGTTGGATAAGAGGTAAATACTACAATTATCAATAACAAACAAAGGTAGAAATGTGAAAATATCATTCCTTTGAACGTTCTACTGTCAGGCATCCTGATAGTTTTCAACTCTAATTCACAAGTTTTGATTATAAGGGCTGCTTAGAAATATTATCACGAATAGTTACTGTTCATGTGGAATAGTTTTCATTATTTGTATTCCGGTCCCTTACCTGTATTCCGGTCCCTTACCTGTACTAACTAAATCCCGCTTTGGTATATCAGTTATGTTCGGAATCGGCCAATGAGGACTAAATTTGCAAGAGTTCCTCCAT
>DASWDL010000107.1:0-4084 GCA_036395315.1 Nitrososphaeraceae archaeon | reverse complement strand
CGAAAGATGGGATTGGATACTGAAGTTTATGAAAATTTAGATAGAACAGGAGTAGAATCAGAAGACGGCTTTAAGATATTGCTTCTGCACAAAGGTATCAGTGAGTTTACCCCAGATATAGCTTTAGTAAAAGATTGCATTCCCTTGCAATACCTCCCAAGTGGTTTTGATTATTATGGCGGCGGCCATATACATAAAAGGATTGACGAGGCTATAGGAGAAAGTCGTGTGGTATATCCAGGTCCTTTATTTGGTACCACATATGAGGACTTGGAACTAACAGCAAAGGGAGAAAAAAGAGGGTTTTACATAATCAATTTTGATAAAAAATTAACTTCGTGTCAGTTTGTTGAAATTAAAGTTGCTGAAATAGTAACAAGGGAGCTCCAAGTAGATGGATTATCCGCGGGCGAGGTAGAACGCAAACTTGCCGAGACCACTTCTTCTTTGGATGTTAAGGATAAAATAATCTTAATTAAGGTTTCAGGAAACCTTAATGGAAAACGATCTGAAATTGATTTTGGCAAGTTAACCGCTAGTCTTTATGCGCATGGTGCTCTGGTCCCAATTTTGAACACGAATAGTTTAATGACACCTCAGGATGGTGTTAGTTTGGAAGTACGGGGGACAAGCAAAGCTGAAATCGAAGGCTCGATTTTCAAAGAATATGTTCATTGCTTCAAAGTGGATCCGGCTATCCCCCGAATGGTAAAGGAGAAGATTGCTCAACTCTGCAAAGATGAGGAAATGGCCTTAAAATTACTCGAAACTTTCAAGACAGAAAAAATAGAAAATGAAACAGTCGCTGTATATGACGACCGTATATCAGCTATGGCAAAGTCAGTAATCTTGTTGGACGGTAACTGAATATATGGCTATTTTTTTTATTATTATTATGCCTACTATGATGTCCATTATTTTGCCATTTTTATTTTCGGAGGATAACCGAACAAGCAAATGATACTGAAAAGCATAGAACTTGAGAACATTCGAAGCTACAAAGATAGGACTGTCATAGACTTTCCTATTGGTAGAACACTATTCCAGGGTGATATCGGCTCTGGAAAATCCACCATACTATCATCGATAGAATTTGCTTTGTTTGGATTAGGTGACATCGATGCAAATCATCTTCTCCGTGTCGGTGCTTCAAATGGCTCTGTTTTCTTGGAGTTTGAGAGCGACAAACAGGTCTACAAGGTGTACAGGTCGCTTTCACGACGGCGCGATAAAATTGTGCAAAACGAAGGATATTTGTATGAAAATGGAACAAGGTCATCTTACTCTGTGAGTGAGCTCAAGACAAAAATTCTAGATATTATAAAGATCAATGAGAGAACGGAGACAAAAACAACATCTGTAGTTTACAGATACGCAATTTACACTCCTCAGGAAATGATGAAACAGATACTTTCTTCCAATAATGAAAAAAGGTTAGATATTCTGAGGCGGGCCTTCGGGATTGAAGAATACATCACTGCAAAAAGGAATGCAGAGAAGTTTCTGTCGGGAATACGGATTATGTTAAAAAGTAAAAAGGATCTGGTGGGAGATCTTGACGAATCCAGATCTACTTTGCAAAATAAGAAAGAACAAATTACTAATCTAAAAAACGATATCGCCAGTATCAGCTCCACTATAGAAGAAACTGAATCAAAAATGAGTGTTTTAGAAGAAAATTTATTACAGCTTACTAAAGTTAAGGAACAATTACTTGAGCTTGATTTATCTCTGAAAACTTACAGGACTAATTTATCCAAATATGAAAAGGAGAAGACCGTAAGGGCTGGAGAGTTGGATATGTTTCATAATAATCTTGCCAGGGCAGAAGAAGCTGAGGAAGTAATAACGGATTTGGATCCTATTTGTAAAGATCTAGCATTAAAAAGGTCGGAACTAACAACACTTGCCGATTCGGCCTTGCAATATGACAGGCTAACTTCAGAAAAATTGAGAATTGAAACTATGATAAAAAGTGAAGGCGAAAAAGTCCGAACTGAATGCTTGAGACTAAGGAGTGAAGTCGATGAAATGGCAGAAGAACTCGAACGTGATCAAGCAGATACTGCAAAGCTTGATGGTCTTAAAGAGCAGGAAAATAAGTTAAAGGAGAGCGTAACAGGCCTTGATCAGGCAAGAAAGAACTTACAAACTATAGCTGATAGAATTGCCCAGACAAATGCGAGATTGCATTCAGTTGAAAGAGAAATCTCCAAAGAACAAGGAGCGATTAACAAGATACTGGAGTTGAGCCATCAGGCCATTTGCCCTTGCTGTGGACAAAAATTAACTCCAGAGCATATCGCCCAGATGGTGGAAAAATTTAATCAAACGAAGCATTCACTGGAAGCAGAATGTTCCACCTTACAGGAGGAGACCAAAGTACTTGAGCTTGACAAAGTAGTTATAGCAAACAAGATAAATGAACTTGAAAAGCTGAACTATGAACTAAATTCTATCCGCATCAAAATTTCTGCTTTGCATGTCAGAAAATCAGCTTTTGATTCAATCTCAGAGAAAATGAAGCAAAAAATTATCAGACTGGATGATTTAACTGAAAAGTCAGAAAATAACAAATTTGCAAGTCAGGAAAGATCTGACTTGGAATCTGTATCTGAAAAGCTTAATTCACTCTCAGACGCCAAAAGACTGTATGAAGATTGTCAGAAAGCAATTGCCATATATCAAAAGGACAACATAGAGAAGAGATATCTTGAAAATTTAACGTTGGCACAATCAAAGAGCAAGACAGTAGAGCAAATAGAATTTATTCAAAAATCAATATCCGAGCTGGATAAAGAAATCCAGACGACACTGGAAGAAATACCGAATTTGGAATCTTCATGTAAATTGCAGAGTGGCAAAATAGAGAGGTTACCGCAGTTAGAATCAGAAAAATTGACTGTTGCAGATCAGCTGTCATCACAAAGACAGGAGCTTGCTGTAAGAAATGCCCGGGTAAAGGACGCAGAAGAACTTACCTTAGAAATAGGAAAGAAAATTGAATCCCTTGAAAAGAAATATGAACGGTTGCAATATATGGAAAATGTTGGCAGATGGCTAGACGAGTGTTTCATACCCTCTCTAGATGTTATAGAATCCCATGTTATGACTACAATAAACGAGGGGTTTATGCATCTTTTTCAGAAGTGGTTTAATTTGTTGGTAGATTCGCCTGATATTGTAGTAGAGTTAGACAGGTGCTTTGCTCCAATAGTTCATCAGAATGGTAACGCAATGGAAGTTAATACTCTAAGTGGAGGCGAGAAGACAGCGGTTGCGATGGCCTACCGACTGGCATTGAACGAAGTTATCAAGAGGCTGGCAAATATGGATGATAACTTACTTATTCTGGATGAACCAACTGATGGATTCAGCAAAGAGCAAATGTACCAGCTCAAATATGTCTTCGATGGCTTGAGTGCTTCTCAAGTAATAATAGTATCCCACGAAAAAGAGCTAGAAGGATTTGTCGAGTGTACTTGCAGAGTAGTTAAGGAAGGAGATTGTTCTAAGGTACAACAGGGAAGTCCTTAAACAACCTGCGAAGAATTGGGCTGTGTATACATAATGCCATTAATTGGCCAATTTCTCCACTAAGGCGCTCAATCCCATACTTAGGGCTGTCCAATGTATTTAGCGTACCTTCCAAAATACATTTCGCTAAGAAGTCAGCAGAGGCCTCGAGATTAGATTTTGTGAGTCTGAAAATCTCGTTTTCATATCCAACAGAACCTGGATCAAGTAAGAGTAATGCAATAGTTTCTAATGCCCCTGGGCGGGAAAAAAAACTCAAGTATTCAGGATTTGCACTAATAGTGCGCGCCATTGCAACTCCTGCAGCACTCAAAATAATTTTCTCATGTTCTAAGACGGATTTTGCTACCTTCAGTACATATTGTTTCAAATTAGTAAGCTCTTTAGAGTTTAGAATTTTTTCGAGAGCAGATACGTTAGCCATGACTGTTGATTCCAACACTTCCTTCTGTTTATGAAGTAAAATTTTCTCCATCTCTGAATTATGTAATTGTTTTTCAATTTTCGATTCTTCTGCGCAAAGTCTGGCGTATTTAGTTTGTTTTAA
>DASWDL010000106.1:0-2023 GCA_036395315.1 Nitrososphaeraceae archaeon | reverse complement strand
AATCTTTGTTTTAATGGTGATGAAAGAAACTTCGGATCGTAGTTGGAGATTGACACCATCAGGTTCAACCAATAGGAATTAAAATATCAAAACAGACCTAGTGCAAATTCTAAAGCCATACCAGCTAACACTAACGCACTTATCTGGGGAAGGTACTTCAAGTAAGGGATGACTCTGTACTGAATCCGTTTGTATATTTTTACAGATAACATAGTGATACCTATCAATGAGGCAGCTACAGAAAATGCGTATGCTAACATTAACAATACAGGATTAACTCCACCAACAGCTAACGAAAGAATAACGAACTCTTCTTCATGAGCAAATCCTAAGACTATACCAAATACTGCTATTGCAGTCAGAGAAGCTATCACTTTCTTCTGATGTAAGTGTATATGGGAATGGTTTCCACTTTCTCTGTGCCAGTGTTCATGTTCGTGTTCAACAATCTCCGAAAGGTTATCATGCAAGTGACCATGTTGTGTTTTTATCAGGTCTTCAGATTTTTCTTTCCAAAAGATATAAGCCAAGATTCCCAGTGCTATTGCAACAATATAGTTTAGGTATGAATGAGGGATCGGTATCTTCACAAAAGAGGTAACAAAAATGAATGCTACAACAACAGCAACCGAAGACAAGAAATGACCTCCTGCAATAACTGCTGAGCTGATAATGCTGCTAACGACTGGTCTTTTCTTTCTTATTGAGTAAAGTACGGCAACAATCCAACCATGAGAAGGATTAATACCATGCAAAAGTCCAAACACAATGACACCCAAAAACAGAGATACTTCTTGTTGCATTGAGATTAATCATCTATTGATTTATTCAAAGGTAATAATTGTTTAGACTCACACTAAACACAATTTTCTATTGAACTTTAGCTTTCTAAAGATATGATATATAGACGCTTGTACCACAAAACATTATAATCCTTTAATCAATAGTTATTAGGTTTGACTAATCAAAATTACCTTCTATATGCCATAACTTTGACACTCTCAAAAATTATTCCAAGCATATTTATGGTTTCTTACGCTCAAAATTCTACATCTCCTAATATAGATGCGACCTCGCTCTACAACGACAAGACAATGATTTTAGGTAACAATGTAAAGAATTTTGTAATAATTTTACCAGATGAGGCACACGAATCATTGAATCAACCAAAGAACCAACTTCCGTTAACTAATCAACCATATTTACCTCAACATCTTGTTACTAATGTTGGAACCACTGTTATTTGGTTTAGTGCTGATGTGGGTCACAAACATACGATTACTCTCAATGATGATAATTCCAAGAAGGTTTTTGAGGCAGCTTTCTTTCCTTCTAATGAAGCATCCCCACCTCTGACTTTAAACAATACTGGTGAATTCTCGTATTTCGAAAAAGGCGCAAATAAAGCCGTTCCGAGTTTTGTAATGAATGGGACTATAACCGTCAAAAATTCACCTTCCGAACTAAAAGCTCCTCAAAACGCTTCCTCTCAAAATCAGATTGGTACAGTGGGTGCTTATATGATTCCAGCAATCATGCTTGACAAATATACCTCAGAATTTGCAAAGAGAGATTTCACAGTCGATAGCCATTTCATCTACAAAGATCTGAGAGGTGGACAGAAAGGAACTGGGCCTGAACAAACACTGATTACGTGGACAACACCTGAAACAAATTTGGATAAAGTCATAACTGCGTTGAAGGAAGTTACACCCACGTTACCTTATAGTTGATTAAATGTAATTTACGCTCTCAAATTTGTGGAAAAGAAGAATGGTGAATTGATGAAAGTAGGCAATATTACCTCATGAAACATCTGATCTGGAATGTTAATTAAATCTGAATATCTTTATTACAGAGGTTATATTTCATCGATACTTGGACTTAGTGCGTTTTCTCCTGCTATTGGATTCATTTTATTAATAACTCGATCCTGGACTTTACTGAACTCTTATCCTATAGTCTTTTTAGTTTTCTTATCCCCAATTATAGTATCAATAATATATTTTAAGAATAAAACTCT
>DASWDL010000105.1:0-8039 GCA_036395315.1 Nitrososphaeraceae archaeon | reverse complement strand
TCTCTAAGATACTTAATATCTCTCGAAATGACAGAATGATGAACTTTTAACTTCCGGGATATTTTACTCTGGTTCAAGCCCTGTGCAGATAACTCTAACACCTGGTTTCTACGCCATTCTAACATGTGCGCAGCTGACCTCAAATTATGCTATTAACCCCTCACGGATTAATGATGGGTTGCATTTACCTTATATAATTAACCTAGAAATGCAGCCTACGAAGGCCAATATCACTTAAGTATTATAGTCCCCCTCTGTCCCCAAGTCCACTAATATTTATTAGTAAGCCAAGGAAAGTAGCTGCTGGTAAAGGAGAGTCGTGATGACTCGTCAGATTGGCGAATGCCGATCTGCCTTTCCGTCATGTTATATTATATCACATTTAAAGACCATCTATTAGGCTTGGGAACCACTGAAGGCTCTCTAAAGGTGCTTTCTTTCCTATCCCAATAAGGATCCAACTGGTTGAACCTATCACTCTTGTTTCTTTCAAAATGGGAGAAAGTTACTCTACTTACAGCGTCGGCGAGCTGAATTCCCGCACTATGGTGTGATGCAGTAAATGAAATATTATCTATAATATTCTTTAATTTATTCTCTAGAATAGGATCGTAACTACCACCACGTATAGTGATACCAGTGCTCTTAAAGTCATGCATGAGAATTCTCAAATCCTTATCTTTCTTGTATTGCTCTTCATCTACTATAATAGATCCAATCATTTTTTCCCTTTCCAGAAAGATGGAATATCTGTGAATTGTTGCAATCATCCCTAGAATGCGTGGCTCGTAGGCCCGTAAGCCATAAACATTCTTCAGCTGGACTTTGTTTATAGCCGTAGCGAATAGAACTGGCTTCAAATAATCTATTAGTTCAAAAACCTCGTCGGCCATATTTTTCCTTTCAATTTCTTGAATATGTTCATAAATTCCGTTTCCAAAAATAAGTTCATGATAGTGAAACTCATAGTGATCAGCTGTAAATTTCCCACGTTCGGTTTCTTCGATATATTTGCCTAAAATCCTTGTCAGACCTAATTGTGCTTCATGACTCTGTTGAGGACTAAGGACTAAACCTCCCACGATAAACCAGACAGTCTTACTTCTACCCCATGGCGGGGCCCAACCCCAGTCCGCTGAAGAATCAAGGTAGATGGTGCATGGGTTCAAGTCTTTTCCTATTTTTATTCTTGGATGGGTCTATATTTGGTTATTATTGTTAAATCAATGCATGTTGCCTAATTAAGAAATTCTAGACCAGAGTAGTGATGTTATAGTGTAACTTTAAACGAATCCAAATTACATTTAATATAACAATAATGGGTACTTCGGACGTTGATCATTGACTCGCAGAAGTCTCAAACAAGAAAGGAAAAAGGAGAGAGCATAACAGAAAAAAACGAAGAGGAATAAGAAGAGGATGACTTATTGAAGAGAAAAGAGGCGGAGGAGAAGACACGGAGGAGGACACGTGGCCCTTACAGAAAAAGTAGTTCGAGTCAGTTCCCAGAATCATAAAAAAGAAATTTTGCTAAGCAAACCCTTCGCGACTCCATAATTTTGTCGCCTGTATGTTTACGTCTCGAACACCTATCCATTCATACAACGGATAACCATAGCTCATTACATTATTGAAATGATTGGTTCATCATATTGATAAACTGAGTATCGGACATTTTGTTCTTCTGATCTACCCACTGTTCTACATCTTTTCCAGCCAAATACCTGAAATTAGGATTATCGCTTTTAACAGCTTGCAATATTATATTTGCAACCAGTGAAGGGGGAGAACTATTCTGCAACAGCTGACTAAAGAGCTTGTCCATCTTCTGCGTCATGCCCCAATAAGCTGACGATGGGTCTCGAGATTTTTTTGCCTTAACCATTCCGCTCTCAAAGTTGGTTCTAATAACTCCAGGTTCAACCAATATCACTTTAATACCGAATGGGTTTAATTCATACGATATAGATTCGCTAAGACCCTCTAACGCAAATTTGGTGCTAACATATGCGGAGCCTCCAGGATAACCAAACCTGCCAGCACCTGAACTTACATTGACGATGATTCCAGATTTTTGTTTTCTCATTATAGGAATGACAGCTTGAGTTACTCTAAAGACACCGAAGAAGTTGGTCTCATACTGTTGTTTGATTTCATCCATTGTTAGATCTTCAAATGCGCCTGCCAGTCCGTAACCTGCGTTATTAACCAAAACATCTATCCTTCCGGATTCTGACATTATGGACTCTATTGCATTGGTAACTGAAAAATCGTCGGTGACATCTAGCTTAATAATCTTCAATAGAAGCTCTTCTTTATCTCTAAACGATCTGATGTTATTCCCCTTTTGGAGATTTCTCATGGTTGCATACGTAATAAAGCCATCTCTTGCTAGGGCGATGGAAGTTTCATAGCCTATGCCACTTGAGCTCCCAGTTACAATTGCTACTTTATTATTCCCGGTCATTAATTATTAATGAGATTGATCTTATTTAAGAAATAAGTCTACTACAAGTTGCATATTGATGTTCATATAGCCTTGAATAACCTTGTCAAAACATAGATAGAATTATTTTTTGGTTGTTCCCCTTCATACATATTTAGTTAGTTGCGCGTAGGCTTTTTTTCTGTATTAGTCAAGTTTTAATAATTTGAGGAAATACAAGTTAATGACAGACGATACCCTATCGAAGGATCAAATATAGATTGATCCTTCTTAAATTGGGCCAGGTACCATATATTGGTAGCTTCAATTTGATGCAGTAATTTACAATATGAACTTGAGGTTCTTCATTATCTTTTTTTCATTATATTTCTATTTCAGTCTGTTCCCAAGGCAATAAACACATTTTTTTCCAGCCTTGGCAGATTACCAAAGAATCTTAAGTCTTTATCAAATACAGAGGCTAGTACTTCGTTAGAAAATGCGCTGAGACTTCCTACAACTCCCAAAAATTCTGGACTCTCCCTACTAAAGAAGGAGGTAACATTGGCCCCATTTACAGAGTCTGGATTCTCTAGATAGTGGAAATACCCAGGGGGGACAAAAAATACTTGGCCCTGACTGATTTCAGAAGTCTCAACCTCCCCACTGGGTCCAAATACTGTGAAACGTATCTTTCCGTTTATAACATAATTCAATTCAGCCGCATTTGGATGAGTATGAGGTTCTACTATGCCACGTGGCTCTAAAACCAAAAGAAAACATGCCAATCCGGAGAGTTTTGGAAAATACGCAGCCACTCCCAGCGTAGCGTCCCCTCCTGTTGATAAAACCTGCCTTAGGGGCATAAAGATTCTTCATTTGGATGACGGCAATCAAGTCGCCCCTTCAACGAATCCACAACTCCTTCCATTCATGATTGCAATCGCTACAAGTAACCAGCTGAAGTGCATTACCATCAGCTCTACGTAGTGTTTCGATGCTCCTTAGAATAGACTTACATTTACTACAGCCAGAAACGGCTATGATGTCCAACCAATTTTCTGAGACCGCCTCACTTGTCTCCCGCTCGATGATATTTAGAAATGCCACTAACGCTTCAAGATTTAACATAACCTTGTTGTATTTATCTGAGCAAGTAAGTAATAGCTAGATCAATCTACCAGAATTTATTACCCAGAGGATTTCCGAGATATGTGCAAAAGCCAGTTTAGTTAACAAGGACCTTCGTATAGTACTAAAGCAAGATCCTTCGATAACGATATGTTCAAAAGAATCGGCTCCAAAGTAGCTATTAGCAATAGTTGGAAGTAAAAAATACAGGTTATCCTTTGGGGTTTCGTTTAGTTCGCCTACTAGTCATTATCGTTATTGCAGTGTTTATTACTGCACTACTTATTATTTTCCCTGGCCCGGGTTCGAGTACAAGTTCATTCTATTCTAACTGGACAATAAATATTGCTGTAATAACTGCAGTAGGCATATCTAGTCTTTCAACTGCAACAGCCTATAGAACAACCAAGCTCGTATCAAAACATAGATATAGACATGATGGAGCTGTTGATGTTCACATTCATGAGAACGAAATAAATATCATTGATAGAGCAAAGCACCATTTCTATACTTGCTTTTCTCTTACAGCTGGATTAGTCTTATGGGTGTTAGCAGAATTAACTTGGACATACTATCAGCTGGGGCTTGGTGTTGAAAACCCATTCCCTTCAATTGCTGATACTTTTTGGCTTGCCGGATATCCTTTTATTATTTATTTTACTTATGGAATGAACAAAGCATTTTCTAAAGATGGTTTTTACGATCGCGAGGCGTTGATAATGCTGTCTGTTTCAGCCGCACTAACCCTTGGCTATATTTTTAATCTTACGTTTGGAGTTGCGGATATAATGTCTGCTGCGGAAGACGAAGTGGGGTGGTTGATTAATATTCTCTATCCCATACTGGATACAATTGCTTTAATTCCATCATTGACAATTGTTGCATCATTTAGTGGACGCAGAAATAGATCTGCTTATTCTATACATTGGTTACTGCTAGCAATTTCTATAATTATTCTTACCATAGCAGACATAGGGTTTGACTACAGTGAAGTACTGGGAAAAGCTGAAGAGGAGCAATGGTTCTGGGACACTTTGTTCGCATCATCATACTTAGTCATGGCAGGAGCCTTGTATGCTTACAATAGTGTATTATCCATGTACAGACAAAAAGCCGAAACGATTATGCATGAACATGATATTAAAAATGTTTGAAGTCCAATGCAGATAACCTGCCAATAAATTGGTCAGTTTTTCTCAATCTTGATTTTTTGAGGCGTTACAACAGCTTCGACAATCCCAAGAACTTTTTCAATATGTGCTGGTTTGGAAATAAAATAATCAATATTTTTAATATTAGTACTCTTAATGTATTCTTCTTCAAAAGCGCTCATTAGGATTATCTTCATTCTCTGACATTTTGTCTTCAACTTGGTCGCCAACTCGATTCCGGACAAACCTGGCATCCTCACATCGCTCAGAACGAGCCCGTAGCCTGAATCGTCCGAACAGATTTTTTCAAAAGCTTTTAACGGATCTGTGAAAGCTTCGGCTCTATAACCATTAGCCTTTAAAGCATGAACAAACAACTGTGCTATATTCTCCTCGTCATCCACCACAGCGATTTTCTTATTAAAAGAGGTTTCCTCGTTACTTCTTTGAGCCGTAACTATATTGTTACATCAGAAATTAAATAAATTTTTGACAATTTTTGTTAATATTGAAATCAAAATTAGTAAAGTCGTTACCAACTAAGACATAACAACATTTTTTGTCCCAAGAGAGTAGAAAGAAAATAGAAATCTAAATCTTTTATATTATGTTATTATCATATCTTGTAAAGGAATCTCAGAACAGAATTACTCATTTCCACTGATCCATAATACGTCATCTGAGTGCCATGGTTATTTAGTATGTCCCGGTTGGAGTTTGGAGGATCTTGAACATCGCCGGTCTAATCACAAAATGTAAGATCAAAAGTAAAGTGAGAACTTTCTAGTATAACACTTATCAGCTCGGCGTTATAAGAAAGGTAGGATATAGATTTGTATGCCACACCTAAAGTATGGTTTATTAAATACAACAAAACTACAGGTTCTTATTGAAACAGAGATTAGAGGACACCTCATATACAAGTATGACAGGGATGTATGGGTAATGAAAAAACGAAAGAAACCGAGTAAACAAAGGCTTCCTTATGTATTTGGCTTGAGCTAATTTGGATTATAATAGATGTCATAAGTCTTATGATGTAAATGAGCTAAGTCATTACCAGAGATATCTAGAATCATGGGAATACTGTTTCATTTTTAAAATATTCATTGATAAAGACTAGTATCACTTCTTTCTTATAGATAATATTTCAATTTTCACACTGTTCAATTCATGTCTATCCTATTTATTTGGGCATGAATTAAAAACTGCTCCAAGATTTGATTATTCACATCTATATCTTTTCCAATAAGGTCTAAGGTCTTTAGTTGATTATCTGTTATGGACAGTGCATCAAGTTTGTTTTTCAAATATGCCCTTATCTCAAATATCACTCCAGATCCGAATAAAACTATACCTATAATGGTTGCAACACTAGATTGATATAATCCAAGAATGTAGCCACCAAGAAAATTAAGAATTATACCAAGTAATAACTCAACGGTTTCATGATGGGCTATACCTATAATGCTCTTCAATAATGTAAATAGACCATTTTGTTTAATTAAATATTGCTATAGACCGTTATTTTGCAGCTCAAGCCATACAGTATGTGTTCGGATTAAGTTGATAGAATTAATCGGATTAGTTGTATTGACAGTCATAGGTTGAATTATTGGAAGATCTTAGCAATGAATGGTAAATATGCTGCCAAACTGGCAGCAGTTGAACCAGAAGATTTTATTATATCATTTATTTTAGTTAGAGTATCTTTAATCACAGGTTTTTCTTCTTCTGGAATGGTTTTATTATTATCAACCATAGATAGGATATTTTGTTGGTTAATGTTGGTTTTAGTTTCAAACTTAGGTTGATTGTAAATATTATAATTAATAGATACAATGCTATCGGTAACTGCTCCATTAATCAGTGTTCCTTGATAACTGCCTGAAGCAACGGAAGTTCCAGAATTATCTGAGACTAAGATAGGTCCTTCAACTAGGGATCTAAAACGTATTACTTTAGCTTCAACTCTATCAGTTATCCGAATAGTCTCTTTTATTGGAGGCATTTTCTTTATCCTGTTTTTGAAACCACAACGGAACACCTGTTCATAAGTTATATCATCAACTTGAGTTAGTTTGATTATATCTTCGTATATCTTGTGTTTTGGGCATTCTCCTCTTTCGGTCATTGAACCTTCATGAGAAGTTATGATTAATTAAGCATTGACATTGAAACTGGTCAGTTTCATTGTCTACAGTGTATTCAATCCTTTCTAAACCCTACAGAATGAATAGTTATTAGTTTGTATACAGTTGTTATCACTTGGGATTGGACATTTGAAAAGGTCTTTGGAGTAGATAAGAGAGAAGCTCTAAAGAGAATGAAAGATGTATCCGATACCTCAGAAGAGTGACATATACTTTTATGAAGACAGATTTGTGTTAAAAGACTTAGGTCTTTTTAAGTCCAATCCAAATGCTTCTTGTATCATAGTCCACTGTTATTTCATGGATTACTCCCATAGAATAAATTGCTTCAAGCTCAGTATAGTCAAGTTTCAAATGGCTATTATTTTTCCGTATTGTGTGGACCGTATAACCATCTGATTGTTTGTCAACTGTTAAATCCCTCCCTCTCAACCATTCAATTAATTTTTCCTCTGCTTCTATATCCATATAATTGAGAAGTTTTTCCTTAGACTTAAACTATTATTTTAGAGCATCTCCAAGACTAAAAATTTCTATTTTGAAACAATCAGGAATAGATATAGGCATTAGTATCATAATAGTTATAGTTAGTTACCGCTATTATACTACTCAGGAATAGATAGTGATGGAAGCTGAAAAGAGACATATAGAGGAAGAAAAAATATGTCCAAATCCAAATTGTGGAGCTGTAAATAAGGCTAGTGCAAGTCATTGTATTCGGTGTGGACATCAGTTCAGGAACTAGGGTTGATGGCTAATGGTTCTATGAAGGGAAAGCACTATGTTGAATGTATAATATGCCATAGGAAAAGGGCTTTACCTTCAACTAAAGTTCCTGTCTGCAGAAGATGTCCTAAAAGAGAGGACTTTGAAGACAAAATGAAGGAACTAGGTTTTATGCAGCTTGACTATCTAGTAAGATATTGACTTTTTGAGATTATATACAACATATCTAACAGAATGCCTTTATCTTGATTTAACTTAACATAATTTTATTGACCATGGAGATAATGATAGGTCTATTTGCAATAGCAGTAGGCATCGGTTTTGGCTTAGCACCAATCTGGCATATACTGAGGAAAGAGAGTAAAACTTCTGATTTAATGATTCAAGAAATTAGGGAAATAAAGCCACTATTAAAGGATATGATAGCTAGCAGTATAGATGAAAAAATAGCTA